>JBLHYZ010000127.1:0-3948 GCA_047631115.1 Alpinimonas sp.
GCTAGAGAGAGTAGATTGGAATAGTCGGGTTGATATCTTTACAGTCACTCGGACGTTAGTGCGTGAGAGCGTCCACGAAATATTTTCACGCAGGATTCATGATGCATGATTCAGGAGAAAAAACTATGCAAGAAGCCGCAAAGTGCCCCGTTATGGTCGGAGGCAACACTGCCGCAAGAAAAGACACCAACACGGGTTGGTGGCCCAACGCACTCAACCTCGATATTTTGCACCAGCACGACACCAAAACGAACCCCTTGGGTCAAGAATTTGATTACCGTAAAGCTGTCCAGTCAATCGATTTTGACGCCCTGAAGAAGGACGTCACCGATCTGATGACCGACAGCCAGGATTGGTGGCCGGCAGACTGGGGTCACTATGGCGGCCTCATGATCCGCATGGCGTGGCACTCCGCGGGAAGCTACCGCATCGGCGATGGTCGCGGCGGCGGCGGCACGGGCAGCCAGCGCTTTGCGCCCCTGAACTCCTGGCCCGACAACGTTAATCTCGACAAGGCTCGCCGGTTGCTGTGGCCAATTAAGAAGAAGTATGGCAACAAAATCAGCTGGGCCGACTTGATGCTGCTTGCAGGAACGGTCGCCTATGAGTCGATGGGGCTCAAGACATTCGGCTTCGGCTACGGTCGCGAAGATACCTGGCATCCGGGGAAAGACACCTACTGGGGCTCCGAGAAGGAATGGTTGCTTCCAAGTGAGTCTCGCTACGAGAACGTTGATGACCCCTCCACCATGGAGAACCCATTGGCCGCTGTTCAGATGGGATTGATTTATGTCAATCCCGAGGGTGTCAACGGTGTTCCCGACCCACTGAAGACCGCTCTTCACATTCGGGAAACATTTGCCCGCATGGCCATGAATGACGAAGAAACCGTCGCCCTCACCGCTGGCGGTCACACCGTTGGAAAGACTCACGGAAACGGTAACGCCGACCTTCTGGGCCCCGTACCCGAGGCCGCAGACGTTGGCGAACAGGGCTTGGGCTGGATGAACCACCACTCGCGAGGCATTGGGCGCGACACCGTCTCCAGTGGTATCGAAGGCGCGTGGACCACGCATCCTACAAAGTGGGACAACGGGTACTTCCACCTTCTGTTCACCTATGACTGGGAGCTCAAAAAGTCACCCGCCGGCGCTTTCCAGTGGGAGCCCATCAACATTAAAGAAGAAGATCGACCTGTCGATGTTGAGGACCCTTCGATTCGTCTGACGCCCATCATGACCGACGCCGACATGGCCATGATTAAAGACCCGATCTACCGCGAGATCTCCGAGCGTTTCCGCGATGATCAGGACTCCCTCTCCGATGCATTTGCCCGCGCCTGGTTCAAACTGACCCACCGCGACTTGGGACCCAAGGTTCGTTACCTGGGCCCCGATGTGCCGGCTGAAGACCTCATCTGGCAAGATCCCGTTCCCGTGGGCAAGGCCGACTACAACGTCGACGCCGTCAAGGCTAAGATCGCCTCTGCCGGACTGTCCTTGTCCGACATGGTCTCCACCGCATGGGATAGCGCTCGAACATTCCGCGGCTCCGACAACCGAGGTGGCGCCAATGGTGCTCGCCTCCGCTTGGCCCCGCAGAGGGATTGGGCAGGAAACGAGCCCGAGCGTCTAACGCGGGTTCTCGCTGCACTGGAGCCCATCGCGGCGGAGTTCGGCGTGAGCGTGGCTGACGTCATCGTGCTGGCCGGAAACCTGGGCGTTGAGCAGGCTGCAGCGGCAGCAGGCCACACCCTGACCGTGCCCTTCGCGGCAGGACGTGGCGATGCCACGGCAGAAATGACCGACGGCGCTTCCTTTGAGCCCCTTGAGCCCATCCACGATGGTTTTCGCAACTGGGTCAAGAAGGATTACACGGTCAGCCCCGAAGAGCTGATGTTGGATCGCACCCAGCTGATGGGGCTTACCGCTCCTGAAATGACAGTTCTGGTGAGTGGCATGCGTGTCATGGGAACCAACTTTGGTGGCACCAAGAACGGTGTCTTGACCGAGACCGAGGGGGCGTTGACAAACGACTTCTGCGTCAACTTGACCGACATGGCCTATGTCTGGGAGCCCGCTGGCGAGAACCTCTACAAGCTGCGCAACCGGGCGACCGGTGTGGTTCGTTTCAGCGCCACGCGCGTTGACGTGGTCTTCGGCTCCAACTCCGTCCTGCGCTCCTACCTGGAGGTCTACGCGCAAGACGACAACAAAGAGAAGTTTGTGCACGACTTTGTTGCCGCGTGGGTAAAGGTCATGAACGCTGATCGTTTCGATCTTGTCTAACGCCTGGTCTAATATCTGGTCTAACACAGTGTCATAAAGACACCGCAAAAGCTCCCGTTCCTTTTACTGCCTCGCGGCGGTGAAGAGGAAGGGGAGCTTTTTGTTTGCCGACGACGAGGTGAAAAGGCTAGTCCTGGCGGGAGAAGTCTGACGCTCGCTGAACCTGGCTGGCCGTGAGAGTGACCCCCGTGTAGGCCTCGAATTGAAGAGCCGCCTGCAGGGCGATAACTTCGGCCCCAGTAATAATGGTCTTGCCGGCTGCGGTGCCGGCCTGAATCAGAGGCGTCTCTGATGGGAAGGCCACCACGTCAAAAATGGTCGAGGAGCGCTCGATGAGATCTCGTGAAAACGCTAACTCGCTCTCGTTCGCGCCACTCATCCCGATGGGTGTGACGTTGACCAAAACATCAAAGGGGTCGGCAGCAGCGAGCGCAGTGTCGAGCAACTCGGGAGTCGTGAACGAGAAACCATACTTACTGGCCAAGCTGCGGCCAGAGGCCTCATTTCTGGCCATGACGGTCAGGTTGGTGAAACCGGCATCGCGAAAGGCTGCCACGACTGCTTTAGCCATTCCTCCCGAGCCCCGCACGAGAACAGCTGAGCCCACGGAGAGATTGCGTTCTTTGAGAAGAGTGAGAACCGCCTCGTAATCGGTGTTGGACGCGGTGAGAGCACCGTTGTCGTTGACGATGGTATTGACAGACTCGATGGCCAACGCTGAGGGAGCCATTTTGTCGACGAGCGCAATGGCATCTTCTTTAAAAGGCATCGAGACGGAGCATCCGCGAAAATTTAGCGCCCTCATGCCTCGGATTGCCCCCTCCAGGTCATTCGTACTGAAGGCCTTGTAAACGAAGTTCAGACCAAGTTCGTCATAGAGAAAGTTATGAAATCTGGTTCCCAGGTTGCTCGGCCGGGCCGAAAGGGAAATACAAACCTGCATGTCTTTATTGAGGATGGGCATGCGCCAATTCTCCCATCAGCACCCACTCGCCCGAGAGCCCGAGTCACACATTCTTTCGGCCCACCTAAATCCTGAGTAGGCTTTTGTTATGCCTTCATTTCTTGGACGTACCGCTCTTGCTGCCGTTCTGGCTGGGGTCCTGGCTGGGGCATCCGTGCTCGCCCTGAGCGGATGCGCTGCCGCAGCCGGCGGAGACGCTTCCGGTACAGATGCAAACGACGACCGTCCGTTGGTACTGACGACATTCACAGTGCTTGCCGATATGGCCCGCCAGGTAGGAGGGGATGCCGTGCGCGTGGAGTCGATCACCAAGGTGGGTGCCGAGATCCATGGCTACGAGCCAACCCCGTCGGACCTCACCCGGGCGCAAGACGCGGACCTCATCCTGAATAACGGCTTCGGGCTCGAGAAATGGTTCGAGCAGTTCACGGAGGGCCTCGACGCCCCGACCGTCACCTTGAGTGACGGGGTCATTCCCATCAATATCAGCGTCGGTGATTACGAGGGCAGCCCCAACCCCCACGCGTGGATGTCCCCCCTCGCGGGCGAGATATACGTGGCCAACATTGCCGCCGCGCTCACCGAGCTGGCACCCGGTGCTGCGGCTGAGATCGCGAAAAACGCGGCCGCATACAGTGGCGAGCTGTCCGCACTTTCGGAGGAGCTTGCTGCCGCGGTAGCAACGATCCCCACGTC
>JBLHYZ010000128.1:0-3937 GCA_047631115.1 Alpinimonas sp.
GCGATTGTGAACGTGTGACCGTCAGCCCTCGAATAAGGAAAGTTGTACATCGCAGTATGGCCACCTCATCTCGCACTGCCTTTGATGTCCTCACGATTGGTCGTGTGGGTGTCGATATTTACCCACTTCAAGACGGGGTCGGCCTGGAAGACGTTTCCACCTTCGGAAAGTATCTGGGCGGCAGTGCTACCAACGTTGCGGTTGCCGCCGCCAAGCACGGTCTGAGCTCAGCCGTCATTACCCGCACGGGTAATGACCCCTTTGGTGCCTACATCCACCAGGAGCTCCTTCGCCTCGGGGTCAGTGACGAATACGTTTCCGGTGTTGCCGGCCTCAATACTCCCGTGGTCTTCTGCGAAATCTTCCCACCCGATGATTTCCCGCTTTATTTTTATCGTGAGCCCAAAGCTCCCGACCTCGTTATCAATGCCAGCGAGCTTGATCTCGATGCCATCGTGAACGCCAAGATTTACTGGTCCACGGTGACCGGTCTTTCACAAGAGCCCAGCCGCACAGCCCACCATGCTGCCTGGGACGCCCGTGGACGCAAGCCACTCACTATCCTTGACCTCGATTACCGTCCCATGTTCTGGGACTCGCCCGAATTAGCTAGCGCCGAGGTCGATAAGGCTTTGGGCAGGGTGAGCGTTGCCGTGGGCAATAAAGAAGAGTGCGAAATTGCCGTTGGCGAGACCGAGCCGTTGAGGGCAGCAGATGCCCTGCTCGAGCGCGGCATTGAACTTGCCATCGTGAAGCAGGGGCCCAAGGGCGTTTTGGCCAAAACCCGCAGCGAGACCGTAGAGGTTCCCCCTTATTTCGTTGATGTCATCAACGGCCTGGGCGCCGGCGACAGCTTTGGTGGAGCGCTGTGCTACGGCCTTCTTCAGGAATGGCCCCTCAAACGCATTCTTCGTTTTGCTAATGTGGCCGGCGCCCTTGTGGCCAGTCGCCGTGAGTGTTCAACGGCTATGCCTACCACGGCAGAGGTTGAAGAAATATTGAAAGGGCTCGACGCATGAAAACTCTCAACTTTGACACGCTGCGGGAGGTCCGGGCCGCACATCCCGAACGCATCGCTGAAGTCTTCGCCACCCGCAAACGTCGTGAACTGATTCGGGGCGATGGCCGACTCTTCATTATTGCTGCCGATCATCCTGCCCGTGGAGCCATGGGTGTTGGCTCGGACGACAACGCAATGGCTAACCGCTACGAACTCCTGGAGCGTCTCGCAACCGCACTCTCTCGCCCCGGCGTTGACGGTGTGCTGGGCACTCCCGACATCATCGAGGACCTTGCACTGCTGGGTCTGCTTGATGACAAAATCGTCGTTGGTTCCATGAACCGCGGTGGTCTCAAGGGCGCATCCTTTGAAATGGATGACCGTTACACGGCCTACGACGTTGAGGGCATCATGCGTTCGGGTCTGGATTTCGCCAAGAACCTGGTTCGCATCAACCTCAGTGACGCCGGATCAGTCGCCACACTCGAAGCAACAGCAATGGCCGTCAGCGACGCCGTCGATGCCCAACTGCCCATCATGGTTGAACCGTTCATGAGCGAATGGGTCGATGGCAAGGTTCGCAACGACCTCTCCACCGACGCCGTTATTCTCTCTATCGCCATCGCCGCAGGGTTGGGCAATTCCAGCTCATACACGTGGTTGAAGCTTCCCGTCGTGGCCGATATGGAACGCGTCATGGCCTCGACCACGTTGCCGACTCTTCTGCTCGGCGGCGACCCTGAGGGGAGCCAAGAAGAAACTTTTGACGCCTGGAGCAAGGCGCTGGCACTTCCCGGCGTTCGCGGCCTGGTTGTTGGCCGTAGCCTGCTCTACCCTCAAGATGGGGATGTTGTGAGCGCCATTGACGCCGCAGCAGCTCTCGTTCATGGCGTCGTCTAAGAAAAACACCTCAGTAACATCCGAACTCGATAGTTCACGAAAGAAGAGCACTCATGTCAGATCTTCCCGTTGTTTCACATTGGATTGATGGCGCCGAGCGCCCCAGCACCTCTGGTCGCACTGCACCGGTTTACGACCCCGCTTTGGGGACCGTCACAAAGCATGTTGCTTTGGCAAATGCTGCAGAGATTAATGCCGCCATTGCCTCCGCCAAGGCAGCTTTCCCTGCGTGGCGCGATCTTTCGCTGGCTAAGCGCCAGTCGATTATCTTCAACTTTCGTGAGCTGCTAAATGCCCGCAAGGGTGAGCTTGCTGAGATCATCACCAGCGAACACGGCAAGGTCCTCTCCGATGCTCTGGGCGAGATCACGCGTGGCCAAGAAGTTGTCGAATTCGCCTGTGGCATGAACCAGATGCTCAAAGGTGAATACTCCGAGAACGTCTCGACGGGTGTCGATGTTTACTCAACCCGTCAGCCCCTCGGTGTCGTTGGCATCATCAGCCCCTTCAACTTTCCCGCCATGGTTCCCATGTGGTTCTTCCCGGTCGCAATTGCTGCCGGCAATACCGTCATCTTGAAGCCTTCGGAGAAAGACCCCACCGCTGCAATCTGGATGGCTCGCCTCTTCTCCGAAGCGGGTCTTCCCCACGGCGTCTTCACCGTGCTCAATGGTGACAAAGAGTCCGTTGACGGTTTGCTTGAGCACCCCGACGTGAAGGCAATCTCCTTCGTGGGTTCGACCCCTATCGCCAAGTACGTTTACGAAACCGGAGCTAAGAACGGCAAGCGCGTTCAGGCACTAGGTGGAGCCAAGAATCACATGCTCGTTCTGCCAGATGCTGACCTTGAATTGGTTGCCGATTCGGCTATCAACGCAGGATTCGGGAGCGCGGGCGAGCGCTGCATGGCCATCAGTGTCATCGTTGCTGTCGAGCCCGTTGCCGACGTTCTCATTGAGAAAATCGTTTCGCGCATGAAGACCCTCACTATTGGTGATGGTCGCCGCAACTGCGACATGGGCCCCTTGGTCACCGAGGTTCACCGCGATAAGGTCTCCAGCTACATCGACATCGCCGCCGCCGATGGCGCAACAGTTGTCGTGGACGGCCGGGGCATCGAAGTTGACGGCGACGCCAATGGATTCTGGCTCGGCCCCACCCTGTTGGACAACGTGCCCACCACGTCCAAGGCCTACACGGAGGAAATCTTCGGACCGGTCCTCTCGGTTGTTCGCGTTCATTCCTATGAAGAAGGCGTTGAGCTCATCAACAATGGCGCCTTCGGCAACGGAACCGCGATCTTCACCAACGATGGGGGAGCGGCGCGTCGCTTCCAGAACGAGATCGAGGTCGGGATGATCGGCATCAACGTTCCCATCCCTGTTCCTGTTGCTTTCTTCTCCTTTGGGGGTTGGAAGAACTCGTTGTTTGGTGACACCAAGGCGCACGGCGCCGAAGGCGTTCACTTCTACACGCGTGGCAAGGCCATCACGAGCCGCTGGCTCGACCCCAGCCACGGCGGCATCAACCTGGGCTTCCCCCAAAACTAGTCAACAACGGTTTCGTGGGCTGGGTCGAGAGAGAAATCTTTCGACCCAGCACTGCGCCACCTCACCCACAAACTCACTGCGGAGGGCACCATGACCGGCACGTCAACCGAAATTGTGGCAGGTTCGCGCCGCGGCGATTGGTTCTTCGCTCGCGGTTCGCTGGCACGTGACGGTTGGGAATCTGTCGTTGATGGCGCCGTAGACGGCTGGACCTATACCGGCGTGCGGGTTGCTGAGCTTGCCGGTGGATCCGTTACGCTCGACGCTCTTGCTGTCGAGCGCATCATCGTTCCGTTGGCGGGTTCTTTCACGGTCGAATACACTCTTTCGGCCACGGCTGCAGACGAGACAGGTGCTTCCACGGACCCGGTTGTGCAAAAGCTTGCCGGCCGAAAATCTGTCTTTCACGGTCCCACTGACACGGTCTACCTGCCGACGGGAACCGCAGCGACAATCTCTGGCAACGGCCGCGTTTCGGTAGCGGAGG
>JBLHYZ010000129.1:0-3932 GCA_047631115.1 Alpinimonas sp.
TGCTGGTGGCCAGCGTCGCTGTCTTTGCCGGCATCAGCGGGCTGCTGTGGCTGGTAATTGCGGGTGTCACCACGGGCGTGCCGGATGCCTACCTCAGCACGGAGCTGGCGTGGCGATCCGCCTACATTGGTTACCAGGACCTGATGCCCTTCATGCCGTGGGTTCTGTCATCACAGTGGTGGTTGCCCGGCGCCTGGGGTTACGTTGCCCTTGCGGGGGTCGTTTTGGTCTTCATCACCTTAATGCTGACACCGGCGGTCAAGAAGCTGGGCGTCGACATTCGTTTCTGGCTTGCTAGTTATGGCTTGTATCTTGTTGCAGTTTTCTTTCCGCAGTCGAGCACTTTTCGCCTCCTGGCCCCACTATTCCCGGCACTCGGGGCGCTGGCTGCACCCCGCTCGCGCATCTACCGGGTAGTGCTCGTGATAGTGAGCCTTGCACTGCAGTGGGGGTGGCTGTTGATCTGTTGGCGAGTAAACGGATACGACTGGACACCACCCTAAAGACCACCCTAAACACCACCCTAAAAATTCGGACGGGTAGTCGTTTCAGCACGCATAGCGATGGCAAATGAGGCTGCCATGGTTATTTGGCCCCCCGTCCATCGGGGATAATAGACATACACCAATATGTGAAAGGGGTTACCACATGGCTGCAATGAAGCCACGAACCGGAGACGGGCCCATGGAGGCCGTCAAGGAGGGTCGCCTCATCATTGTGCGCGTGCCTCTCGAAGGTGGCGGACGCCTCGTAGTGTCGGTCAACCCTGACGAAGCAAAAGAATTACACGGCGTCCTCGACGCTGTCGTGAATCCCACTATCGCCTCATAAGGTCGTCTTCTCGGCCGCCAGTGATTGTCGGTTGGTCAATTCGATTTCACGCTAAGAAGACCTCGCTTCGGCGGGGTCTTCTTTCGCTAGGCGGCCACGAAAGAATCCGAGCCGGCGGCTGCAGACTCCCCGTCGCGGGCCGCCGCCATGCTCGTGTGTTCGTAACTCAGGAGATCTGTTGTCGGGCGACGTTGCCGGGTTGCAATAAATCCCGGGAATGCGCGGGTTTCACTCCGCTTCAAGGCAGAGCAGCCGAAAGATCTCCTGAGTTACGCACCAAAGCCCGATGGCATTTGCTGTGAACGAAGGAGCGTCGCAGCCTAGGCGAGCTTGGTAATCTGCAGCAGTCCATCGCCCGCGGGGGAAAGGGCAGCAACGACGGCATCCGAAGAGTTGACTTCGTTGAGCACGGCACGGAAGGCGCTGGCAAGGGCGTTACGTTTGACGGGATCGGCTACCTCGCCACGCCACAAAGCATGCGGCAGGAGAACGGTTCCGCCGATGCGCACAAGCCGAAGAGCGTGCTCAACATTTTCAAGCAGCTGCTTGGGGTCGCCATCGATCACAACAATGTCATAGGAACTCTCGTTCATGCGGGGCAAGACCTCGAGTGCTCGGCCGGTGATGAGCCTAACGCGCGAGGCGGGGTAGCCAGCCTCGGTAAAGAGCGTGCGAGCGAGTTCGTGATACTCAAATTCTTCGTCTATGGACGTGAGGGTGGCCAGGGGCGCGCCGGCGAGAAGCCACAGACCGGAAACGCCTAAACCGGTTCCTATTTCAACGATGTTGGTGGCGCCGGTCGCTGCCGCAACGAAGGCAAATTGCGCACCAATAGCCGGGGCAACGGGCTCAATCGCGTGCTCAAGCGAGAGCGCTCGGGCCTTGGCCCCGACATCGGACTCGTTCACGAACTCGTTCGTGAACTTCCAGTTCAGTTCATTGTTTGACATAGCGGTCTCCTCGGAGTTCAGACTAGAGGTGGCAGCACATTTCGGGGCGGTAGTCTCATAGTGTGTTTGGTTTGACGTTCGATAAACTCCTCGTGATTGGGGTCATCGCGGTCTTCTTGCTTGGCCCGGAACGCTTGCCGCATTACGCGTCACAGTTGGCCCGCCTCGTTCGAAGCTTGCGCGACCTAGCTACGGGCGCCAAGGCGCGCATGAAAGATGAGCTGGGCGACGATTTCGATGAGGTTGAGTGGAAAAAACTTGACCCGCGTCAGTACGATCCCCGTCGCATCATTCGCGAGGCGCTCCTCGACGTTGTCAATCCGGATGAACCGACCGTGACGAAGGCGCCACTCAAGGCCCCACCCATTTCTGAATCGGCATATGTGAAGCGTCAGGAAAAGCGGGCACGAGTGGCCGAGGAGCGCCTGCTTCCCACTCCGTTCGACGTAGAGTCGACCTAAAACCGACTTAAAGCCAACTTAAAATCGGCTTAAAGCCAACTGAGAGTCGACCGAGAAGGAGGCTCTCGGGGTCTATTTTGGGATCAAGCCCAACGGCTTGCCAACTCGAGACGTTCCAGAGATCAAAATAATGCGCGCTAGGGCAGTTATTGCTGAGCTCGCGGGATCCAGGGGGTCCGTGACGAGAATCGGGTCTCCGGCGTCACCACCGGCGCGCAGGGCGACGCTGAGGGGAATCTTTGCCAGCACTGGGACGAGAGTTTCTTGCCCCGCAGAAAGGGCCTCCGCAACCTCTGCTGCACCGCCAGATCCGAACAAGTCGAGTGTCGATCCGTCGGGCATGGGCAAGCCAGCCATGTTCTCCACGACTCCAAGAATGCTCTGACCGGTTTGCCGAGCGACAACCCCTGCGCGCACGGCTACATCGGCGGCCGCCGACTGCGGTGTTGTGACTACAAGAACCTCGGCATTGGGCAAGAGCTGCCCCACCGAGATCGCCACGTCGCCGGTGCCAGGGGGAAGGTCGAGCAGAAGGACGTCGAGGTTGCCGAAGTACACATCTGTCAAAAATTGGGTGATTGTGCGGTGAAGCATGGGGCCACGCCAGGCGACAGCGACCGAGGCATCCTCGACAAACATGCCGATGGAGATGACCTTCACATCGTGAGCGACCGGAGGCAAGATCATGTCGTCGAGACGCGTTGGCTTGATCGATACGCCTCCCGGGGCCAGGCCTAAGAGGCCGGGGATGGAAAAACCGTAGACGTCAGCATCCAAAATGCCCACGGCCAACCCTTGGGCGGCCAAGGCGACCGCCAGATTTGCGGTGAGGGTCGACTTTCCGACACCACCCTTGCCGCTGGTGACAGCAATGACCCGGGTCAGTGTGCCGGGGCCGAAGGGGTTCTCCCGGGGCCCGCCGGGCTTCAGCCGGCTCAGCAGGGCCGCCCGCTCCTCGGGGGTCATGACCTGCACATCAACGGTGGTCGTTTCGATGCCCGCGACACCGCTGGAGGCGACCTCTATGTCTCGCTCGATTGAGCGTGCCGCTGGGCATCCCGCAATCGTGAGACGCACCTGCACGGTGGCAGTAGTTCCCGCAACGCTCACCGGGCCAATCATGCCGAGCTCAGCAAGGCTGAGTCGCAACTCGGGGTCTCGAACTGCACCGACGGCAGACGTGACAGCATCGGTCAGAGCGCTAGACACTGCTGCCTGGGAGTGGTCAGAAACGTTATTCACGTGATGCAGTGGTCGTGGGCTCGTCGTCGGTTTCCAAGCCTTCCACGAGGGAACGCAACTCCGAACGGATGAAGTCTTTGGTGGCAACATCTTTGAGAGCGAGGCGCAAGGCGACAACCTCGCGAGCAAGGTATTCGGTGTCGGCCAGGGTGCGCTCGGCGCGTTGTCGATCCTGCTCAAATTGAACGCGGTCACGGTCATCTTGACGATTCTGCGCCAGCAAAATCATGGGAGCAGCATAGGAAGCCTGGAGCGACAAGATGAGGGTCAACGCGGTGAAGCCGATGACAGCGGAGTCAAAACGCCAGGGCACGGGGGCTAGTGAGTTAAACGCAATCCAGGCGATGGCAAAAATAGTGAGACCAAGAAGGAACCAGGGTGTACCCATTCCGCGGGCAATCGACTCTGTGAGACGACCAAAACGGTCATTGCTTCGACCTGGGCGATG
>JBLHYZ010000130.1:0-3918 GCA_047631115.1 Alpinimonas sp.
AGGCTGCTCAGGGTTCAAGAAGTTGAACTCATCGGCGGCAAGCCCGTCGCGCCGCAACTCTCCCCACGATGTGACCGACCAGACGTCTGCGGAGATACCCCAGTCATCTGCGAGCAACTGCTGAGCTTCGAGCGCCCACGGAACGGCAACGCCCGAGGCGAGAAGCTGAGCCTTGTGGCCGCTGACAGTGGATTCTTTCAACCGGTAGATTCCGCGAAGTAGGCCTTCGACGTCAAGATTCTCGGGTTCAGCGGGGTGAACGAGAGGCTCGTTGTAGACCGTGATGTAGTACATGACGTTAGGGTCAACATGGTTTCCCCCATACATGCGCTCGAGTCCCGCGCGAACGATGTGTCCGATTTCATAGCCATACGCCGGATCATAGGAGATGACAGCGGAGTTGGTGGCTGCCAACACAGGGGAATGGCCGTCTGCGTGTTGGAGGCCCTCTCCAGTGAGCGTGGTGCGCCCGGCGGTGGCCCCAATGACAAAACCTCGGGTCATCTGGTCACCAGCAGCCCATAGGGCATCGCCCGTGCGCTGGAAGCCAAACATTGAGTAGAAGACGTAGACGGGAATAAGAGCTTCGCCTTGGGTTGAGTACGACGTTCCAACCGCGGTAAAAGCGGCAAGAGCGCCGGCTTCGTTGATTCCCACGTGCAGGATTGTCCCGGCCGTATCTTCCTTGTAAGCCAGGAGGAGGTCGCGGTCGACGGAAATGTAGTGCTGACCGTTGGGGTTATAGATTTTTGCGTTCGGGAAGAACGCGTCCATCCCGAACGTGCGGGCCTCGTCGGGAATAATTGGCACGATGCGGTGGCCAAATTCCTTGTCGCGGATAAGGTCCTTGAGGAGTCGCACAAACGCCATGGTCGTGGCGATCTCCTGCGTCCCAGAGCCCTTTTTCGCAATTTTGTACGCGTCGTCTCCAGGAAGGTTGAACTGCGTGTACTTGGAGCGACGTTCTGGAATGTATCCGCCGAGCTCGCGGCGACGCTCATGAAGGTACTGGATTCCTTCGTCATCGGCACCGGGATTGAAGTAAGGCGGCTGGTAGGGGTTCTCCTCCAGGGCAGCATCCGTGATGGGAATCTTGAGGAAGTCACGCATCGTCTTGAGGTCAGGAAGATTAATTTTTTTCATCTGGTGCGTTGCGTTGCGCCCCTCGAAGGTGCGGCCGAGGCCATATCCCTTAATAGTGTGCGCCAAGATAACGGTGGGTTGCCCCTTGTGCTCACTGGCTGCCTTAAACGCAGCGTAAACCTTCTTGTAGTCGTGGCCACCACGCTTCAAGCCCCAGATTTGGTCGTCGGTAAGGCCTTCGACCAGTTTGAGAGCGCGTGGGTCTCGAGCGAAGAAGTTTTCGCGCACGAATGCACCGTCTTCTGTTTTGTACGTCTGGAAGTCCCCATCGGGAGTGTTGTTCATGAGGTTGCGGAGCGCACCATCACCGTCGTTTTCGAGAAGGCTGTCCCACTCTCGACCCCAGATGACTTTGATGACGTTCCAGCCGGCACCTCTAAAGAAGCTTTCGAGCTCTTGGATAATCTTGCCGTTACCGCGAACCGGGCCGTCGAGACGCTGAAGGTTGCAGTTGATGACAAAGTTGAGGTTATCGAGGCCCTCGTTAGCGGCAACTTGAAGCTGTCCGCGGCTCTCCACCTCATCCATCTCACCGTCACCCAGAAAAGCCCACACCTGCTGGTCCGAAGCGTCTTTGATGCCACGATTCGTGATGTAGCGGTTGAGCTGTGCCTGGTAAATCGCATTGATCGGACCCAGGCCCATTGAAACAGTGGGGAACTGCCAGAAGTTCGGCATGAGGCGAGGATGAGGGTAGGAAGATAACCCACCGCCGGTGTGAGACTTTTCTTGGCGGAAACCATCTAGTTCGTTCTCGCTCAAGCGCCCTTCGAGAAATGCCCGAGCGTAGGTTCCGGGGGAGGCGTGGCCTTGGACAAAAATCTGGTCGCCACCACCTGCATGGCTTTGTCCTCGGAAAAAGTGGTTGAAGCCAATCTCATAAAGAGATGAAGACGACGCGTAGGTCGAAATGTGGCCCCCGACGGCGATGCCAGGGCGCTGAGCGCGGTGAACCAGAATGGCTGCGTTCCAGCGAATCCAGGCACGATAACGACGCTCGATGTCTTCATCACCGGGGAACTCAGGTTCGTTCTCTGATGCGATTGTGTTGATGTAGTCGGTGGTGGGCACCATCGGCACACCAAGGTGAAGTTCTTTGGAGCGACGCAGCAGGCTCAGCATGATGGCGCGGCCGCGTTCATGGCCCCGTTCATCAACGACGGCATCGAGGGATTCAGTCCACTCAGATGTCTCGCTTGGGTCAACATCGTAATTTGAAACCGAATATGGATCTTGGTCGTTAACGCTCACGACAACCTCTTTCTCGGCGGGCAGATCATGCCTGTCATACGGGGATTGGAGAGGGCTTCCGGGTGCGGTCGCAAATCTCTCGCCACAACTCTACCGAGCCATGACGGTGCGGAGTGAATCCGGAGCCTATGTTCAGTTTCGACAACGGCTCTAGAATTGTCATGTAGCCCATCCACAACGTGTAGGAGTTCCCCCATGAGTTTTGCTATTGGCACCCCAGCCCCCGAGTTTGCCCTCAAGAACCAGTTTGGCGAAATGGTTTCGCTGTCAGACTTCCGAGGCAAAAAGGCCGTCGTCCTCGTTTTCTACCCACTTGCTTTTAGCGGAACCTGCACGGGCGAATTGTGTGAAATCCGCGACAACTTCGAGATGTTCGCCGGCGCCGATGTTGAGCTTCTTGGCATTTCTGTTGACTCGCATTTTGCCTTACGTGCGTTTGCAGAGCAGGAAAAGTACGACTTCTCACTCCTGGCTGATTTCTGGCCACACGGCGGCGTTGCAAAAGAGTACGGCGTTTTCCTTGAGAGTGATGGCCATGCAAATCGTGGGACGTTCGTCATTGGCAAAGACGGCAATTTTGCGGGTCACTTCATGACCGCACCAGGCGAAGCCCGTTCGTTGGCTTCGTACAAGGAGATTCTGGACAGCCTCTAGGCGCTCGAGTACTCCGGCACTCCCTCGAGTGCCGGAGTACGTTCCTAGCCTCAACAACCTGTAAGATTTTCCATCGAGGGCCTTTAGCTCAGTTGGTAGAGCGCCACGTTTACACCGTGGATGTCATCGGTTCGAGCCCGGTAGGGCCCACCCTCGAAGTCGGATGTCACCTCATGTGACATCCGACTTCTTTGTATAATCACTACTTACCGTGAGGGAGTTGCCCATGACGACGCAAGACGAAAGCGAAAATTCATTCGCACCACTTTCGGACACCGACCTTGCAAGCATTCTTGAGGCACAGCTCGCCCAGATGAGGGGCACACGCGTCGCTCCGAGAGTAGATGTTCCCGCAGGTAATCTGCACGCAAGCGATGCGCCTGCGTGGACGGATGAACTTTTTGACGCGCCAACTCAAGAGATGACAGCAACAGAAGTTACTGCAGTTCGTGAGCCTGTTTTTGCTGCGCCTGCGCCTTTACCCGCGCCCACACCCGCGGCCACTTTCGCCTTCGCCTTCTCCGAGCCCATGATGTTCAGCCCCTCTGAAATGCAGCGACTAAGGGGGCAGGCTTCTGGGGTCTCGCAGTCTGTCAATGCCCTGCCATTGTTGCCCGTCGTGGCACAGCCCTCCGACATTGAGCAGCAGCTGGTGCAGGTCTTTGCGGAGATTCAAGCTCTCGAATTAGCAAAGGGCCAACGGGTTTTGGAACCCGAGACAGCGTTGGTTGCTGAGGTTGTGGGGGCTGCTGAGGCTGCTGAGGCTGTGGAGACTGCGGAGAACAGCTCCCAAAGCGCGCAAGATGACGTTGTCTCAGCGGTGAAGCCCTCTGGTGGGGCGAGCCTCAGTTTCGATGACATTCTCTTCGG
>JBLHYZ010000131.1:0-3915 GCA_047631115.1 Alpinimonas sp.
GATCAGCCAGAAAGCCCTCACCGCCAGACACCAAGACGACGGGGGCTGGTTTTGCGGCGCTCCACGACAGCTGCGCAATCGAAACTTTAGCCTTCGGTGCGCGAGATGATGATGCGGCTGCCACGGTTTCTCCTTGTCAAAAATTAGCCTACCGTTCACTCCACACTGCCAACCGCCCCGAAACCGCGCTCACCACAATGAGTCCGTCACGATCTGTTCTGACCACAGCGGTACCCTGCAGACTCAGCATGTCGAGGGCCTTTTTCGTCGGATGACCGTAGCCGTTCTCTTCGCCCACCGACACGAGGCCCAGCTGGGCTTGCAATCGTCGATACAGGGCCGCGCTTTGATCTCCCGATCCGTGGTGGGCGACTTTGACGATGTCGACCGAGTCAATCTGGGCATCAATCATGAGCGCCTTCTGGGCATCCTCTCCAAGATCACCCAGAAAAATAGCCGTGGCGTGTGGCGTCTGCCAGCGCAGGGTAATGCTTCCCGAATTTCCATCTTGCATTCCGGGATAATTCGGCGTGGGCCACAGCACCTCCCACGATGAGTCCCCCAGAGCGCCGCTGTCACCCTTTTCGCCACGCTCCACACGAGCACCACCAGTGATAAGTGCTTTCACAATCTGCTCCTCTTTGACTTCCCGCGGTGCACCCACCAGCGCCCGGCCCACGTTGCCAGTGACGGCCGCAACTCCGCCAGCATGGTCGAGGTCGTAGTGCGTGAGCACAAGCAAATCGATGTGCGTTATCCCCAGGTTATGGAGGCATGAGGCAAGCGGTTCTGGCCTTCGCCCGGTATCGATAAGAGCAATGGCATCCCCATCCCTCAAGACAATGGCATCACCTTGTCCCACGTCACAGACGGCGATAATCCATTTCTCTGGAACTCGTGCGGAGAACAGGAGACCACCTACGAAGGAGGACCCCAGGTAAATTGCGCAACTCACGCACAGGCCCGCCCCGACAAGCCGCCGCACGGGTTTACGGGGATGCAGCAGCGCAAGCAAAACAGCCACGGAGGTAAGCGCCGCCAGGACAACTCCAAACGGACCTCCTAACCACGCAAACGATGGATTGGGTAGACCGGCAAAGACCGTGGCCGTCTGACCGATCCACTGAGCTGGAATCCAAGCCACCCAGAGCAAGACGTTGGCCAGTTGAGCAAAAAAGGGGAGCACGAGACATGCAACCAGGCCCGTCACCGTTGCCAAGGGAGCAGCCGGACCAGCGATGACGTTGGCAACAACCCCGTAGGCCGGAATCTGCGGCTGGAGCAGGATGATAACCGGCTGACATGCCAGCTGAGCCGCCAACGGAATGGAGATGAGCATCGCGGGCAACTGTGGCATGAATCGTGACAAGGAGACGGCCAGTGGGCGAGCGAAAACAAGAAGCCCCGCCGTAGCGCTCACCGACAAAATAAAGCCAAAGTCGATCGCCCACCATGGGTTGATGATGAGCATGACGATGGCGGCAAATGAGAGCAGTGGTAACCCCACCCCCGGTCGGCCGCAGGCCAACGTCACGAGCACGACTGTCGACATGACCGCAGCGCGCACGACGGATGCTTCTGGAGTAACGAGAACCACAAAAAGGAGCAACGCCAGCACCGCCCACGCAACACGCGACGTTCTCGAGAGCCCCATCTTGGCCCCGATGATCATGATGGATGCCGTCACAATGACACAATTGGCCCCCGACACTGCTGTGATGTGCGTGAGCGATACAGCTTTCATCGCCGTCTCGAGGTTCTCGCTGACGGCCGACGTGTCACCGATGGAGAGGCCTGGAATTAACTGCCCGCCCACTCCGGGAAGCACCGAGGCTGCGCTCGAAAATCCTTCCCGAAGAGTCAACGCCCACATCAGGAACCAGGGATAGTTTCCCGTTGGATCCCTCTCCCAAGACGGCACGTCAACATGGGAGGGAGCCTGAACGAGAAGCGAGAGAAATAGCGCTGACGCGAGCAAGCCGGTCAAGGCGACGGCAGTGAGGACTGCGGGAAGGACGTCGGGAACGACGCCGGGAACGACGTCGGGACGGGTTGCGGCGCGGGTTGCGGCATTTGTTGCGGCCAGGGTTGCCACAAGCGCAAGAAGTGCCGCCACCGAGGCAATGACTCTTGCTGGAACCAGAAGATTCGCCGATGAACCGCCCTCGTTCGGTATCAGCACCGCGACCAGCACAATCCATGCAGCGAGGGCGGGAAGAGCTAGTCGCGCATCTGCTTTCATCGGGTGATCACGTTCCGGCCACAGTCACGCACACGCCCACAGTCACGCCCACGCTCACAAGGTGACAAGATCACGAATGTTCGCCATGACCTTGTCCCCAATGCCCGAGACCTCGCTCAACTGTTCAATGCTTGTGTAGCCGCCCGTGGCTTCTCTCCAGTCGATAATGCGCTGCGCCAGAGCAGGACCTATTCCTGGAAGTGTGTCGAGCTCGGCAACCCCGGCCGTTCCAAGACTGACTAACGCCGCCGTTCCTCCCGCACGGGGATCGCTGCCCAAGACTTCCACCCCGACGGCATTCTTTTCGAAACAGAGGGCTTCGTCCCCAACTGCACCGTCCGGTGTGGCAGGAACCACTATTTGTTGCCCATCCTTAATGGGATGAGCGAGGTTGATAGCACACGGGTCTGCCGTCTCAATAAGCCCCCCGGCGGCCATCACCGCATCAATAACACGAGCGTCTGGTCGAACGCCGTAGAGACCCGGGGCGTGTACCGCCCCCACGACATGCACGAAAATGTCTCCGCCAGGGGTCGGTATCTGCTCGAGTGGTGCCTGCCCTTTGCTGACACCAACGAACTCATCGGGCAGGCTGCCCTGCGATCCAAGCGACGCTATGGAGGAGACTGCAATCGTGATGACGATAGCCACCATGCCGACCATGAATGATGCTCCCACACCAATTTTCCAGCGAACCCGCCGGCCAGAATCCTCCAGCGCGGCAAGGGATGTCGTGGTGCCGTCGTCAAGTCCGAGAAGATTGCGAAGGAGGTCTGTGACACGGCGCATTCCTCCACGGTAGAAAATGCCGTGCCCGCGAAAGCACGAGAGGCCCCCAACCGTTCAATGAACGACAGAAGGCCTCCCTGTGGTGGAGAAGAGTTAGCTTGCGGACGTTGCTGCCGGCTTGGTCGCGATGTTCACGATCTTGGGTGCCCGAACGATGACGTTCACGATTTCACGGCCTTCGAGGGCACGGAGAACACCAGGAAGGCCATGAGCTGCGGCTTCGAGGTCGTCCGCCGAAATGTTGGGGCTGACCTCAAGGCGATCGCGCACCTTGCCATCAACCTGAACAACGGCAGTGATTGATTCCTGAACGAGTAGTGCCGGGTCAGCAGCTGGCCACACGACGAGGGACACCGTGGGCTCGAAGCCCAGCAGCTGCCACATGTCCTCTGCTGTGTACGGCGCATAGAGATCAAGCATGACGGCAATAACCTCGGCAGCCTCACGTACCGCGGCATCAGCCGGGCCTGCTCCACTATCGATGGCTTTACGAGTGGCGTTGACGAGCTCCATGAGACGAGCAACAACCACGTTGAACTTGAAGCCCTCGATGAGCGCCGGGGCATCCGCAAGAAGGTGGTGCGTTACGCGGCGCAGAGCCACATCTCCGTCGGAAGCCGAGGTTCCCACGGCAGAGGTGACATCGTGGGCAATACGCCAGGCACGAGCCAAGAACTTGTTGCTGGCCGCCGGAGAAACAGACTTCCAGTCAATGTCTTCTTCGGGAGGACCAGCGAAGGCCATGGTGATGCGAACGGCGTCAACACCGTGTTCTTCGAGCTGTTCTGAAAGCTTGACAATGTTGCCCTTGGACTTGCTCATGGCGGAGCCATCCATCAAGACCATGCCCTGATTGAGCAGCGCGGTAAAGGGCTCTTCGAACT
>JBLHYZ010000132.1:0-3807 GCA_047631115.1 Alpinimonas sp.
CGCCAGATCGCAGGAGCGGCTCACGGCCCTCTAGGTCGCCAAAAGCCGTCACGCTAAAGGTGAGAACGCTCGACACGCTCAAGTCTCCGCCCACCACGCCGCACCCCGGTGCCAGCTCGAGGCAGGCGTCTCGAAGCCCATCGGCAACGTCTTCCATAAACGACACGGTTGTCTCGGCAGGAGCCGCAATAGACACCACCATCCCGGTGGGACGTGCCCCCATGGCGGCAACATCAGCCAAGTTCGTGGCGGCTGCTTTCACCCCGAGGTCATGGCCAGAGGACCACTCGAGACGAAAATCTGGACCCTGAACCATCATGTCGGTGGTGATAACGAATCGCCCGTCGGCAGCAGTCATGACGGCACAGTCGTCACCGGGGCCTACGAGGGTGTCCACAGATTCCGGCAGCCGGGGAAAAATACGGGCGAGAATTTCTGACTCGCCTAGATCGGCCAACGTCAGCTCGGGCTCAGTTCGTTCAGTCACACACTCACGGTAGCCTGAACACGATGAAACTTCGCACTCGAGCCGGCCTTGTGGCATCTGCCGTCGTCGCCGTTCTTGCCCTCACCGGCTGTGTGGGCACCGTTCCTATGGACGCTGCCCGCGACGCGAATAACCCCGATTGTGCCGCAGTGACCGTGCGCCTGCCGGACCTTGTCGCCGATCAGTCCAAGCGTGAAACCAGTGCCCAAGCCACGGGCGCATGGGGCGACCCGGCGACCGTTCTGATGACATGCGGTGTCGAGGTACCGGGCCCCACCACCAATCCTTGCGTCACCATTAACGACGTGGACTGGATCGAAGACGACTCTTTGGCACCCCTTTACCAATACACGACGTTTGGGCGTGACCCGGCAGTTCGCGTGGCCCTCGATTCTGGGGCCGTCAGTGGCAGCACCGTGCTTGTTGACCTCAGCAACGCCGTCTCAGTATTGCCCGTCACCGGCCAGTGCCTCAGCCCCGCCGACGTCTACAGCGGCTAATTGCCCCGGTGCGCCAGAGCAACCTGTATGAGTTCGTCAATAAGATCTGAATAGTTCAGACCCGTTTCTTGCCAGCATCTCGGGAACATTGAGATCGACGTAAAACCAGGCATGGTGTTGATTTCGTTTAACACAAAACCGGTCTCGGTGAGAAAAAAGTCGACGCGAGCCAGGCCCGCTCCATCGATGGCCTCAAACGCTCGAATGGAGAGGCGTTGCAGCTCAGCAAGCTCATCGACACTCAGGCTCGCTGGGCAGACCAGCTCAATGCCAGGAACGTCGAGGTACTTTGCCTCAAAGTCATAAAATTCTCGGCCGGTCACAACAATTTCACCTGCAACCGATGCGCGGGTTGGCTCCCCCGGGCGGCCCTGCAACACGGCGCACTCAACCTCCCGGCCGACCACGCCTACTTCAATCAACACGTGGTCGTCCTCGGCGAACGCCACGTCCATGGCGACCGCAAAATTATCCCAGTTTGAGACTTTGCTGACGCCGACGCTGGAGCCGGCCCGAGCCGGTTTGATAAAGACGGGCAGCGTCATTTGTTCTGCCATGGCACGGATGGCTTGGGGGCGTTTTCCCCAGTCAAAACGATTCACCGTTCGCCACGGTGCGACTTCAATTCCAGCAGCCTGCAAAACCAGCTTGGTGAAATGCTTGTCCATGCCCAGGCTCGACGCGAGAACGCCCGAACCAACGTACGGCAACCCCAGGAGTTCCAGCATTCCTTGAATTGTTCCGTCTTCGCCAAATGGTCCATGCAAAATGGGGAATACGATGTCAACGGAACCGAGAGAGCGATCGGCCCCATCACCGGAAACCCACAATTCTTTAGTTGTTGCCGACTCCGGCCACAGAATTCGCGTTCCATTGTCGTCAACTTCAGGAAGCTCCCCCGCCGTCAAGACATATGCGGCTGGGTCAGCGCTAGCCAATGTGAACGCTCCGTCGCGAGTGATTCCGATGGGGATCACGTCATAGACGTCAGCGTCAATTGCTTGAAGAACTCCCCGTGCCGTCGCGCAGCTGATGGAATGCTCGCTTGAACGACCCCCAAAAAGCACCGCGACCGTAAGTTTGGCTTTCATCGAATGCCCTTTCGCCTTGCGGCTCGTCGGAGTCAGTGGTGAGGTGAGGTGCAATGTCTTTGGGGTCGAGCGTACCGGCCAGAACCTGGCTCACTTGCTCAACGATGGGCATGTCTACACCCCGAGCACGCGCCAAAGAGAGGATGGGGGCAACGGAGGAAAGGCCCTCCGCCGTCTGTTGCATCTGCTTAATCACGTCGGTCACCGTGTAGCCCTGACCGAGCAGGCGTCCCGCCGTATTGTTGCGCGACAAGGGTGACTCGCACGTTGCGATTAAGTCGCCCAAGCCGGCCAGGCCCGCGAGGGTTTCTGGCTCAGCGCCATAGGCCACAGCGAAGTCCGTCATTTCTGCGAGTCCACGAGTGATGATCGAGGCCTTGGTGTTGTGTCCGTAACCGACACCGTCGACGATGCCTACCGCAACAGCAATGAGGTTCTTGAGAACTCCGCCAAACTCGGTTCCGGTGACATCCGTATTGACAAAACAGCGGAAATAGCGATTAGTTGCCGTCATGGCGACAATTGTTGCCGTTTCAAGATTTTCGCTGGAGACCACCGCAGCGGTCGGCTGTTCTTTGGCGATTTCCAGGGCTAAGTTCGGCCCGCTCACGACGGCGATGTACTGCGGGTCAATAGGCAGCTCCTCTGCCATGACTTCGCTCATACGCTGACCAGAGCGCTTCTCGACGCCCTTCATCAGACTCACAACGATCTGGCCGTCCGTTATGAATGGAGCAGCAGCGACGAGGTTGTCTCGCAGTGTTTGGGAGGGAACGCAAAAATAAACCTGCTCAACCCCCACAATGGCATCTGCCATGTTGGAGGTGGCCTTTACATTCTTGGGCAATTCGATGCCCCGCAGATAATCACTGTTGCGGTGGGTGCCGTTGATCTCGGTCGCGAGCTCATCACGGCGGGCCCAGAGGACAACATCGCTCCCACCATCGGCCAAGATTTTCGCGAAGGTTGTTCCCCAACTGCCCGCACCAATAACAGCAACCTTGCGGGCTGGCGGTGCGACGGCTTTCCTACTCAAAATCGTCCCGTTTCGGTTTGGTTGTGGTCGGCGGGGTTCCAGCGAATCGGCGGAGCCTTCTCACCGCGCAAGTCTTCCAGTAAATGTGTAATCGCGTCCATTACGGCGGCCGTGGCACCGGCCAGAATCGTGTTCGTGAGGGGTTTTCCTAGAAAAGCCGAGAGATCTACGGGATCGCCTACCTTGATATGGATGGTGTGGCGGGGAAAAAATGAGATCTTATTGGAGTACCGAGGCATGACATCTTGGGCTCCCCAATGGGCGACGGGAACGATCGGAATGCCGTATTCCAAGGCCAAACGCACAGCGCCGGTCTTGCCTCGCATGGGCCACAGGTCGGGGTCGCGCGTGAGCGAGCCCTCTGGATAAACGACAAGGGCGCGGCCATGAGACACCATCTCGGCGGCAGCTTTCAAGGACTCGGCGCTGCGGGAAACGCCACCTCGCTCCACGGGAATCTGGCCCGACCTGCGAAGAATCCATCCCACAATTGGTATGCGCAGGAGGCTTGCTTTGGCAAGAAACCTTGGCGCACGACCGAGGTACCACATGGCCGAGCCAACAAAAAAAGGGTCAATGTTGGAGAAGTGATTGGGGGCGATGATGACCGCACCCGTGGTCGGCATCTTTTCGCGGTCGTGAAAACGAAACCTCGCGGCAATCGCCACAAGTGGGAGCGCAATACCCGCCAAC
>JBLHYZ010000133.1:0-3798 GCA_047631115.1 Alpinimonas sp.
CTGACCTTAAACGCACTGTTAGGCTGTTTTTGGCCCAATTCAAGGAGTTCTACGCGTGAACGAAATTCAGTCCAACAGCGAGATGTCTTCTCGAAGCGTTCGTCGTTCTCAATTACGCGACACGGACAGCTCCAGCTTGGGTCGGTCTCGCCGGCGGTGGATTTCGTGGACCGCAGGCCTCGCCCTGGTGGGGATGCTCGGTGCCGTGGTTTTCTCACTCTTTGCTTCGGGTTTTTTTGCGTCAAACTCTGACGACTTCTCTGGACCAGGATCGGGCGAGGTACTCTTCACAATCAGTGAAGGTGACATTGGTGATCAAATAGCGAACAATTTGGTCGCGGCTGGCGTCGTCAAGTCTTTCGACCCGTTCTACGCTCTTCTTCTAGCCCAAGACCCACCGGCTGTCTTTATCCCCGGAGTTTATGCCTTGAGTGCCGGAATGTCGTCGACTGCTGCGCTGAAGGCCTTGTTGGACCCGGCGAATCGAGTTGAGAACAGGGTTGGGATCCCTGAGGGGACGGCCCTGACCGCAGTCTTAGCCACGATCTCCGACTCACTCCAGATTCCACTTTCAGAACTCCAGGCTGCTGCCGATGACGTGTCCAGTTATGGGCTACCGGCCGAGGCAACAACGCTCGAAGGTTTTATTTACCCGGCAACGTATACCTTCAACCCCGGTATTTCGGCTCGAGATGTGCTTGGCACCATGGTCAACGAGTCTCTCGCCACCCTTGATTCGCTCGGCGTGCCGGTGGAACAACGCTGGCGCACAATCGTGATGGCTTCAATCATTCAACGGGAATCGGGTTCCCCCGAGAACGACTACAAGGTCTCGAGAGTCTTTCAGAATCGAATCGATAGCGGCATGAGGCTGGGCTCGGATGTGACGACATGTTATGGCGCCGGTCTTATGGGTCGGGACTGCATTTACATCACCCAGGCTCAACTAGATGATGCCTCGAACCTTTACAACACTCGACTGCTCACGGGTTTACCCATTGGGCCGATCTCCAACCCTGGTCAGGTGGCAATTGATGCTGCGCTCAACCCTGCGGATGGCCCGTGGTTGTTCTTCGTAACTGTGAACTTACAGACCGGTGAGACCATTTTTAGCGAGACCGTTCAGGAACATGACGCGGCGGCCGCTGTGTATGAAGAGTGGTTGGCGGCGCACCCTGAATTCCAGTAATTCTGCTGTCGATGCGGCGCTGGAGCCGTCTCTGAGACGCCTCGGTGTTGTGGGACATCCCATCGGACACTCGCTTTCCCCCGCCCTTCACCGTGCGGCCTATGAGGCACTTTCACTCGGGTGGAGCTACGAGGCGATTGATCTTGAACCCGGAGAGCTGACATCATTTGTCGCGGGGCTTGACGATTCATGGGCCGGACTTTCGGTGACCATGCCCCACAAGGTCGAGGCACTTCACCTCGCCACCTCAATCGATCTCTTGAGCCGCGCAACGGGCTCCGTCAATACGTTGGTCTTTCACAGGAATTCTGACGGCGAGCGTCGTATCGAAGGTTACAACACCGATGTGGCGGGGATGGTGTTGGCTCTGGCCGACGCTGGCCTTGTATCGGCCCGTCGCGTCGCAGTCCTTGGCGGGGGAGCGACTGCGGCCTCTGCGATCGCCGCATCGGCAGAGCTTGGTGCAGAAAACGTCATGGTCATTGTGCGTAGCGTTGCGAGGGCCGAGCACCTTGTTGATGTCGGCAACGCTTTAGGCGTGACTGTCAGCATCCATGACATTAACGCCATTGCTGATCTTGCACCGGTGGAACTCGTCATTTCAACTGTCCCGGGAGATGTTGCTGCCTCGCTCGACCCGCTGGCTAGAACAACCTCAGCAATTTTGCTGGACGTCGCCTACAGTCCGTGGCCGAGTGTGCGCGGAGAAGAGTGGAGCTCTCGGGTTGGCGGCAGTGGCGTCGTCGTGAGCGGTCGTGCAATGTTGGCCCATCAAGCGCTCATGCAGGTTCGGCTTTTCCAGGCCGGCGATGTCTTGCTGGAGCTGCCGCGGGAATCTGTCGTGCGCACAGCAATGTTTGCGGCCGTAGGCCTTTCCTAGCGTTCGTTCCGGCCAGGTCCTGTGATTGTGCATCGCATGTGGTGTTGTAACGGGCAGAAGTAGCGCGCCGACTGTGCCAAACTTGAAGCATGCTTCGATGGCTTACTGCAGGTGAATCACACGGTCCAGAACTCATAGCTGTACTTGAGGGCTTGCCCGCAGGTGTTCCCATTACGCGTGCGGCTATCCAGCTCGATTTGCAGCGCCGGCGCTTAGGTTTTGGTCGCGGAGCGCGCATGAAATTCGAACAGGACGAACTTTCCATTTCTGGTGGCGTTCGTCACGGCGTAAGCCTTGGCTCTCCTGTTGCTCTTCGCGTGGGCAACTCCGAGTGGCCAAAATGGTCAGAGGTGATGAGCCCGGATCCTCTTGAAGAGGGCCTTCCGACATCTGGCCGCAGTGCGCCGCTCACACGTCCTCGCCCGGGTCACGCCGACTTGGTGGGGATGCAAAAATACGACTTTGACGAGGCTCGTCCCATCCTTGAGCGTGCCAGCGCTCGTGAAACAGCTGCCCGAGTTGCCTTGGGCGCCGTCGCCCGTGCTTTTTTGGGCGAACTCGGGATTGGACTCGTGAGTCACACGATTGCCATTGGACCGGTCCGCGTTCCTGAGGGAACGAAACTGCCTCACCCCTCCGACGTTGACTACCTCGACGCTGATCCTCTTCGGTGCTTTGATTCTGAAACGGCTGCCTTGATGTATGCCGAGGTAGAAGCAGCGCACAAGGAAGGCGACACCGTTGGAGGTGTGGTCGAGGTTCTCGCTTACGGCCTCCCGCCAGGCCTCGGCTCTCATGTTCACTGGGACCGCCGCCTGGACTCTCAGCTTGCTGGTGCGTTGATGGGGATCCAAGCTATTAAGGGCGTCGAAGTGGGAGATGGCTTTGAGACCACGCGTCGTCGTGGGTCGATTGCTCACGACGAACTCTTTACCGGCCCTGACGGCATCGCCCGAGAAACAGACCGCGCTGGTGGAACCGAAGGTGGGATGTCCACGGGAACCGTTCTCCGTGTGCGCGCGGGTATGAAGCCCATTGCCACGATTCCCCATGCCCTGCGTACCGTGGACGTGGCCACAAATGAGGCCTCTCCGGCACATCACCAACGTTCCGACGTGTGCGCCGTGCCAGCAGCTGGGGTTGTTGCTGAGGCAATGGTGGCTCTCGTGCTCGCAAACTCTGTTATCGAGAAGTTTGGTGGTGACAGCGTGGGAGAGACCAAGCGAAATCTTGAGTCGTACCTGGCTCACATTCCTGCCTCGCTTCTCACCGCCCAGGATAATTAGCGTGAAGCGGATGCCTCCTCGCGTCGTTCTTATCGGGGCCCCAGCATCTGGCAAGTCAAAAATTGCCAAAATGATTGCGGCCGAGCTTGGTTGCGAGCGAATTGACACGGATAAAGTGATTGTCGCGGAACACGGCGCGATCGCAGATATTTTTGACACCCTTGGTGAGCCGGCCTTTCGTGCTTTCGAACGCAAAGCCGTCAGGGATGCGCTGTTGCACGACGTGGTCATCAGCTTGGGTGGCGGAGCCGTGGTCGACGCTGATACTCAACGGGACCTCGCTGACGTCAACTGTGTTCTCCTGACCGTCTCAGAAGAAGTCGTCGCCACACGAATCAGTGATCCCAAGCGCCCTTTGCTTCGAGATGGGCTCGCATCGTGGATTGCTCTGGTCGCAAAACGGGACCCCATCTATCGTTCGCTGGCAGATCGAACGTTTGTCA
>JBLHYZ010000134.1:0-3773 GCA_047631115.1 Alpinimonas sp.
GGCGGCAGGAGTTTTAATCCCTGCCGCCCGACCTTTTTAAACCCACATCGCGTGTGATATGACCCGTGTCACAAGTGGTGGAGATGGGGGGAATTGAACCCCCGTCCATTACTGAAATTGTGAGTCTTCTACGGGTGTAGCTGGTTAAAGCGATTTACTCGGCCCCGACCTTTGTTACCAGCATCTAAGTCGACGAGCCCAGCCAGAGTTTGAGTCCCACAGTGCCCTCAGGCGTAACACTGTAGCTAGTTCCCTAAATGACGTCAGTACACGAGTCGGGATCTACCCCGGTCTGACGGACTTCAGACTCGCTTACGCAGCGAGGGCGAAGTCAGTGCGGTTTGTTTTTGCACTTATTGTTTGCAGATGTCGTTAACGAGATATCCCTGCATCCTCGACCCGCTTCTCTCTCGCTCGCAGGCAATGTCGAAACCGATCATCCCCATGAAGAAAGTGACAAGCACGTCACATCACACGCTATTGAATTACGTAAACGATTCATAACGAATCGCTCCAGCGCTTATTTTTAGCGCAAGTGAAGTGTACAACGTGCATCTGACACGAACTATTCCCGTGCTAGTCGCCCAATTGCTTGCGGGAAGAAATTGCCCTGTCTGCTTCGCGCTTGTCTGTGCGTTCGCGCAACGTCTGGCGCTTGTCGTACTCTTTCTTACCCTTCGCCAGGGCAAGTTCAACTTTGGCTTTGCCATCGGAGAAGTAGAGCTGGAGGGGAACGAGCGTGTATCCACCCTCTTTCACCTTGCTATGAAGCTTAAGAATCTCCTGCTTGTGCATCAACAGCTTGCGCTTGCGCCGTGGTGTGTGGTTGTTCCACGTGCCCTGGTGATACTCGGGAATGTGCACCGCGTCCAACCAGGCTTCGCCATTCTCGATGAAAGCGTATCCGTCTACCAAAGACGCGCGGCCTTCACGCAATGACTTGACCTCTGTTCCCCACAGCGATAAACCCGCCTCATAGGTCTCAATAATGAGGTAGTCATGGCGCGCTTTGCGGTTAGTGGCGACAACCTTCTTACCTAGTTCTTTTGGCATCGCACACCTCCCTCACGTTATTTTCCACACCATCTGTGCTGTCGTTTGTCAACGTGGCGCGAGTTCCCAGTTTACGCGAGCCCAAACACGACTGAACCGCAGAGCACTCAGACTCCGCGTAACCGAACTAAATCTTGAGGTAACGCGTAATGGCGAAGTTTGCCGAGACGGCAGCCAAGATAGAGCCCACAACGATCAGGATGGGAAGCACGATGAGCGCGTCGCCGACACCGACAAATGACGTCAGGGGAATATTGACAGCCAAGTAGCCCTGCACAAAGAAGTGCACAATGCCCACCATGGCGCCACCGGCAAGAACGGAACCAACGAACGCAGCGAAGACACCCTCAAGAATAAATGGAGTTTGAATGAAGCCGTTAGAGGCTCCAACGAGTCTCATGATGCCGAGCTCTCTTCGACGAGAGAACGCTGAGAGACGAATCGTTGTCGCAATGAGCAAGACCGCGGCGATGAGCATCAGCGAGGCAACGCCAATGGCGGTGTAGCTAGCCGCATTCAAGATTGCGAAGATTTGATCGAGATAGCTGCGTTGATCCGTCACCGACTCCACCCCCTTTTCCGCAGACAGTGCCTCCACCAACACATCGGATTGAGACGGATCAATCAAGTTGACCCAATAGGTCTCGTTAAGCTGATCAGGCGTCACATACTCTGCAACAGGATTGCCGGCGAACTGCGTCTGGAAGTTGGCGTAAGCCTCGTCGTGGTTTTCAAAGAAATACCTATCAATGAAAGGCGACAGAATCGGTGACGCCAGTGCGGCGTCCACGGCCGCTACCTGGTCGGGAGTGGCCTCTCCGTCGGCACAATTCTCACCAAAGGACACATTGGTGCACAGGTACACGGCAACTTGCGCCCTGTCGTACCAATAGTTCTTCATTTGACCGATCTGCATTTGCAGCAGGATGGCCGTACCGACGAACGTCAACGAGATGAACGTCACCAAAACAACGGAGACGACCATGGAGGCATTGCGGCGGAGGCCGTTGGCAACCTCCGACCAAATGAGGGCGAATCTCACGAGACGGGCCCTACATTCTGATCGGAATCGGGGTTCTCTTTCGCGCGAGCCTGGGCCTGAATTCGCAAGCGTTCCGTGATGGGGACGTCGGCATTGGGCTCAGAGGAAAGGCGCTGGATCGGCTTGGAATCATTCATGCCGAAGAGGTCGTTAAGAGAGCCAAGGTCATCGGCTTCATTGTCGGCATCGAAGACGCTGGGAAGCTGCGGCACCGCATCCATCGTTATCTCATCAGCCTCATCAAAGACGGGCTGGGGAGCAATGAGGTCGGTCGTCTCCACAATGCTCGGCTGTTCGGCAGCTGTCACCACACGGGGAGCCCCTTGCTGGCGGGGAGGTTGAGTTGCGGCGGCATAACCCGAGCCGTCCGAGCCCTCAGGCATACCCGAGCTGGCAGCCGCCTGAGCGTTTGCCGCCGCCATGGCTGCAGCCGCAGAAATTGCCGCAGCCGTAGGCGCTGTGAGAGTCGTTTGTCCGGTGACGGGATTCAATCCACCAGCAACAGGAATAGCGGCCGTCTGGCCATATCCGGCTTCGCGTTCGTCACGCACAATTTGGCCAGCAACGAGTTCAATGACGCGCTTCTGCATGCGATCGACAAAGTCTGCGGCATGGGTGGCCATCACGATGGTGGTTCCCGAAGCGTTAATGCGCTCTAGAAGCGCCATGATGCCGGCGCTTGTAGCGGGGTCAAGGTTTCCCGTGGGCTCGTCGGCAAGCAGTAAGGCCGGCTTATTCACAATGGCGCGAGCAATAGCAACGCGCTGCTGTTCTCCACCAGAAAGTTCGTGAGGGTACCGTGCTGACTTTCCGGCAAGACCCACCATCTTCAAAACGTCAGGCACAGCCTCCTGGATGAAGCCGCGGGACTTGCCAATGACCTGCAGCGTGAATGCCACATTGTCAAAGACGGTCTTGTTCGGCAGCAGGCGAAAATCTTGGAACACGACCCCGAGATTGCGGCGGAAAAAAGGTACTTTTCGACTCGAAATTGTGCCTAGGTCTTGCCCGAGCACGTGAATTGAGCCGATGTTGGGGCGGTCCTCTTTGATCATCAGACGCAAGCACGAAGATTTTCCCGAGCCCGATGCGCCGACAAGAAAGACGAACTCGCCACGGAGAATTTCGAAGTCAACTCCGTTGAGTGCGGGGCGTGATGTGCCCGCATATTTCTTAGTTACGTTGGTAAACCGAATCATGACTCTGAGAGCTTAAGCTTGCCCGTCGTGGTTGCACTGCAGCGACTCGCTTTATTTCTCGGGTTGCTTGCGCCACTTAATGCCGGCAGCGATGAAGCCATCCAAATCACCGTCAAAGACGTTCGAAGGATTGTTGACTTCGTAGTCGGTGCGGAGGTCTTTGACCATTTGATAGGGAGCGAGAACGTAGCTGCGCATCTGGTCGCCCCAGCTCGCCGTAATCACGCCAGCCAGTTCTTTTTTCTTCGCGCTTTCTTCTTCGCGCTGAAGGAGCAAGAGTCGCGACGTGAGCACTCGCATAGCGGCGGCACGGTTTTGAATCTGGCTCTTCTCGTTCTGGCAGCTCACCACTGTTCCCGTGGGAAGGTGCGTAATGCGCACAGCGGAGTCGGTCGTGTTCACCGACTGGCCACCAGGGCCACTGGAACGAAAAACATCTACGCGGATGTCATTCTCGGGAATCTCAATTGCCTCGGCTG
>JBLHYZ010000135.1:0-3771 GCA_047631115.1 Alpinimonas sp.
TAATGACGAAAGTCTGACCTGCAGCCAATAACGCCGTGACAGATGTCGCCAGCAGCACGTTCAAGAGGTTGGAGCCGGTAAGAAATAAGGGGGTAGCGATAAACAGCACGACCGACACAATGAGCAGCATCCAGACGGCTCGCAGCTCACGGGCGGTTTTTAGAAACGTCGATTTCACGCTGCACTCTCCAATGCGTGTTCCAATACCCGGTTTTGGGTGAGGTCATCACCGGTCAGTTCGGCCACGACGCGGCCCTGACGCATGACGGCGACGCGATCGCTCATAGCGACCAGTTCGGGCAGGTCACTCGACACCAAAATGATGGCCACGCCCTGCGCCGCCTGTTGATTGATGATGCGATAGATCTCCGTCTTGGCACCGATGTCGACACCGCGAGTGGGCTCTTCCATCAGCAAAATGCGCGGGTTCGTCATGACCCAGCGGCCAAAAAGAACTTTCTGTTGGTTTCCGCCAGAGAGGGTTCCCACGGCAACCTCGGGAGAGGCGGCCTTCACATTGAGCGCACTCATGATCGAGCGAGTCTTGGTCATTTCTTGGCGCAGTTTGATCACTCCGGTGGGGCTCATTTCGTCGAGAGAGGCAAGCGAAATATTGTGCGCCACGGACTGCTGCAGCAGCAGCCCCTCCGCCTGGCGGTCGGGGGTGATGTACGCAATACCGGCGTTCATCGCTGTCTGCGGGGAACCTAGCGAAACGACGTCGCCGTTCACCTTCACGACTCCAGCGGTCACCGGCAGCAATCCGAACAGGGACCGCAAAAGACTCCCCTTGCCACACCCCATCACCCCGCCAATGCCGAGCACTTCGCCGGCTCGAACGGTGAGGTTGACGCCCTGAAAATGAGTGCCAGATGCGAGCGATGACATCTCGAGAACAACCTCGTCGGTGCCGTGTGTCTCCTTGGGGTAAAAGTCGTCCAGTTCTTTACCCACCATGGCCGTAACAACTTCGCGCTCGGTGAGTGAGGACGTTGCCCCCTCCAAAGCGACGGTTCCGTTGCGCAATACAATAATTCGATCGGAGAGCGCGAACACCTCTTCGAGGCGGTGCGAGATGTAGATGATGGCGATGCCGGCTTCCCGCATGGCCTCGACCTGAGCGAAGAGACGCTCGGATTCTTGCTCGTCGAGGGCGGCCGTCGGCTCATCCAGAATCAGAAGCTTGGTGTCATGCGCCATCGATTTTGCAATTTCCAGCATCTGCAGTTCGCCAATGGATAGCGTCTCCGCCAGAGCATGCGGATCGGCGTACAAACCAATGCGTGCCATCAGCTCGGTGGCTGTCTTCGCCATGCGCTTCTTGCTGACGAATAGGCGCCCAAACGTTCCGCCCTCGTCGAGGGTAAACATGTTCTCGCTGACACTCAGGTGAGGAAAGATGTTTTGTAAAAATTCCTGGTAAATAACACGCACACCGCGGGCCATGGCATCCTGCGGCCGCTTCAAGTTCACGGGCACGCCATCAAACAGAATCTGGCCCGCATCGGGGCGATAGGCTCCCGAAATCACGCGGGTCAACGTGGACTTGCCGGCACCGTTCTCGCCAACCAACGCTAAGACCTCGCCGCTGTTGACTTCGAGGGTCACGCCGGTCAGCACGGCGGTCTCGCCGAAACTCTTCTGAATATTGCTCAAAGTGATGTTCATGAAGGCCTTAGTACGCAACACCGGCGAGAAGAATGACGTTGGCATAGGAGGTGTACTCGCCACTGCGCACGGCGGCGCGGGATCCCACGGTGCGCTTCTTGAAGTCTTCGTGGGGAATGAGTTGCAGCATGACGCCGCGAGCCATCAACCGGTCTTCGAGGGCCGCATGCATCTCTGGGCTGACCTGAGCGATTTCTGAAGAAGCGATGGCGCCCTCTATGGTCAATTCCGCGAGCACGGTGTCGAGCACATCGAGAAAGGCGGGAGTGCCCTCACGCAGGGCAAGATCAACGCGTTCGACGCCAGCGGGGATGGGCAGGCCGGCGTCCGTGACAACAATCTGCTCGGTATGCCCCATCTCGGAGATGACCCGGGACAGTTGGGCGTTCAAAGTGCCACCGTTGCTTCTCATGCTCTTGCCTCGTTCTGGTTGGGTGCGGGTTCTTCAGATTTAGCGGATGCTGCCGAGGCGCTCAGCGCGTTGGCCGACAGCTGATCGACCTCCGCGCGATAGGGCAGGCTCGGCGAAGCGCCGCGTCGAGTAACGGCTAGGGCTCCGGCGGCCATTGCCGTGCTGACGGAAGCATGTAGCGATTCCCCGCGGGCGAGGCCGGCGCCAAGGTATCCTGCGAACGCGTCGCCTGCCGCGGTGGTATCAACGGCCGTGACCGGGAAGGCGGCGAAGGTGACAGAACCTTCACTCGTGACCAAAACGGCGCCGGCGGAAGCCAGCGTGATGAGCGCCGCACTGGTGCCTCGCTCTAAGAACCACCGGCCGGCTTCGATGGCGCTGTCAACATCCGTCACACTAATGCCCGTAATTGATGTCGCCTCCGTCTCGTTTGGCGTGACGATATCAACGCTGGCCCACACCTCATCGGCGAGGGCCGTCACGGGGGCGGGAGCCGGGTCGAGCACGGTGATGAGCCCCGCGGCGCGCCCCAGCTGAAGGGCATGAAACACAACATCGGCAGGAACTTCGAGTTGGGCCAGCATGACCGCAGAAGTGGGTGCGAGCTCATTGACGGCCGTAGTGACCTGCTCGCTACTGAGCAAAAAATTGGCCTTGGGCACGATGACGATGTCATTCTCACCCGTGTCATCTACACGGATATGGGCCACACCCGTGGCCCCGGTGACCAAACGCAGGTGATCAATGCCAACACTGTCGTCCCGCAGGCCGTCAAGAACGAGGGTCTGAAAAGCATCCGTTCCGACGCACCCAACCAGCTGAACGCGAGCCTCAGCCCGGGCAGCAGCCACGGCCTGATTCGCGCCTTTGCCACCGAGCACCAACGTGACGTCGTCGCCCAAAATGGTTTCGCCGCGCTGCGGCAGCCGCGAGGAGAACGTGGTGACGTCGGCGGTGATGCTCCCCACGACGATGACGCCATTACGGTGCGCGTGATCGATTGCGGCGGCGCGTTCGTTGATGAAGTTGGTCATGACGGCGTCACTTTCGTTGGGGATGCGGTCGAGCTGCGAACGATGATTTCGACGGGCAACGTGGTCACCTCGCCCGATCTCGTTCGGGTGCCTTGGATACGGTCGATGAGCAATGTGGCGGCCCGCGAGCCTTGGGCGTTGTCGCCGCGAGCGATAACCGTGAGGGGCGGCTGAAGAAGCTTGGCGAAGCTGAGCTCATCGAATCCAACAATCGACATCTGGGACGGGATGCTGACATCCAGTTCGCGAAGGGCCTTCAGAGCACCGATGGTCATGAGGTTATTGGCCACAATGACGGCAGTGGGGCGATCGGTAAGGCTCCACAACTTGCGCATCGCCAAATCGCCACTTTCCTCGCGAAAGTCGCCCTGAATCACGAACTCGGGGTGATGCGTGAGGTTGTGCGCCGCGGTAGCGACGACATAGCCGGTGTGGCGGGCGCGGCCCGGGGTAGATGTCAGCGGGCCGCTGATAAAAGCTATCTTCGAGTGGCCTAGGGCGACGAGGTGGTCAACGGCGAGGGTAATTCCACCGATGTTGTCGACAAGGACGCTGTCGTAGTTGGTACTCGTCACCGAACGGTCAACGAGAACCACGGGAACGCTGGTCTTGGAGAGCGCCAAAATCGACTGATCCTCTTCGATGATGGGAGCAACG
>JBLHYZ010000136.1:0-3706 GCA_047631115.1 Alpinimonas sp.
CACCCCTGAAGGAGCGGCAGGTGTTGTTTCCCGCATTGATGAGCTGGAGCACGACCCCAAGGCCCAAGAGCGCCTTGACTTCTGGTGCCGTCACTACTTTGGTGATACCTCACCCGGTGCGGCGACAGCAAAGTTTGAAGCTGCCATAACCCACTTGATGGCGGAGTGGGACAGGCACGCGCGACTGCACGAGGGTGACTAAAGGGTTGGGTAATCCGCGTTGTAGTGCGCGAGAACGTCCTTGATGGGCCCGTCGAGTTTGAGTTGCCCTTTGTCTAAGTAGAGCCCCCGGGTGCAAAAACGGGCCAGGTCGCGTTCGTTATGCGAGACAAAGAAGAGTGTGCGGCCGCCGGCGAGGAGCTCTTCGATGCGCTTGTAGCACTTGTTCCTAAAAGCCTTGTCGCCCACGGCGAGGACCTCATCGACAAGAAGGATGGGCTCCTCCAAGCGCGAAATAACAGAGAATGCGAGCCTAACTTTCATGCCGCTGGAGAGGTGCTTGTAAGGGGTGTGTAGAAAGTCCTCGATCTCGGCAAACGCGATGATGTCATCAAAGCGTTCGGCGACTTGGGCTTTCGTCATTCCGTGCAGGCCAGCGGTGAGGTAAACATTGTCGCGAACCGAGAGGTCATCAACAAACCCGCCCGTGATTTCAATGAGTGGGGCAACTCCCGTGTTCACCTGAACGGTGCCCTCGTCGGCAATTAAGACGCTGGCGACGAGCTTCAGCAACGTTGATTTGCCCTGGCCGTTTCGGCCCACGATTCCAATGGCTTCGCCGGCAGAAACGTCAAAACTCACTCCGCGCAGCGCCCAAAATTCTCCCGGGCGCGACCTGCGAGCTTGGGATGAGAAGAGGTCTTTGAAGCTGCGGCGACCACGATGATTGCGTCTGAAACGAATGCCGAGATCCGTGACCGAAATAACGGGTTGCACTAGATCTCCTTCAACACGGATTGCTGACAGCGCGAGAAGACCCACAGGCCCAGGACTAAGAAAGCGACCGACATCGCCGCAGAGATGCCAACGACGTTCCAGTCAAGCTCATCTGGAAAAAAGGCCGACCGGTACAGGCTGAAGATTCCGACAATTGGATTGAAAGCTGCAAAAGGCTGGGCGGCTACGGGGAGGTTACCGAAGGCGTAGATAATCGGCGACGCGTAAAACAGAAAGCGCAGAATAAGCTTGACGGCGCGCTCAAGGTCACGAAAGAAAACAACCAATGGGGCAACAATCAGGCCGATGCCGACGGAAAGAATTGTCTGCAGAATGATGGCAAAAGGAAAAAAGATGACTTCCCACGAAAGTGTTGCACCAGCGAAGATGGCGAAGAGGGCCAAGACAGGAAGCGCAAAGAGAAATTCAATTCCCTTGCCGAGAACGATGCTGGTCACCCAAATGGTGCGGGGAATCGAGGTCGATCGCACGAGTTTGGCTGAACGTTGGAATGCCCGCGTTGCGTCGGAGATGCTGCTGATAAACCACATCCAGGGCAGGAGGCCCGCCAGGAGGAAAACAATGTAGGGCTCAACACCCGCGGTGCGTTGAAAAACCTGCGTGAAAACGAACCAATAGATCAAGCTCATGAGAAGTGGGTCAAGGATGGACCAGACGTAGCCCAAGACGCTGGTGGAATAGCGAACTTTGAGATCTCGTAACGTCAGCAGCCACAAGGCATGGCGATAGCGGGAGAACGCCGAACGCCTAAATGGCGACTGTTCCGGTGAACTGCTCACGAATGACAAACCCCAAAGGAGGGTAGTCACACGGAAAAGGACTAGACGTAAAGGTTTGCTCGCTCGAGGTCTTCAGCGAAATCAATCTCAACGGCGTACAAGTCCGAGATGTCTACCGGCTCAACGAGCAGGTTGTCCTGCTCAATTGCCAACTCTAGTCCGCGTTCGAAGTAATCCTGGTCGTTGACGCGGGTAAGGTGGCGCAAAAGTATCGCTTTGTCAGCCCGCGAGATGTAATTGATGCCCACCGCTTCGCCGAGGCCGCCGATAACGGTCTTCGAAAGTGCCTTGATGTAGCCCTCTGCGGTCGTTGTGTACTTGACCTCTTCGTCAGAGACCGAGGAGGTGTTGACGCTGACAAAAGACTGTTCACGAAGAATGGCCTCGTTCGCGCGGGTGAGCGCCTCTGGGTCGAAGACAACGTCACCGTTCATCCACAACACTCCGCCGGTCGAGGAAGCCCTCAAAGCGCGCATCAAGGATTTTGAAGTGTTTGTCGTGTCGTATTCTTCGTTGTACACGAAGGAAACGTCGGGGAAAGCCTCAATGATGTGCTCGAGCTTGTAACCAACGACAACCGTGATGGAGGCCTCTTTGCCAAAGACGGAGCGGATGTTATCCATCTGCTGTCCCATGATGGTGCGGCCGTCGGCAAGTTCAGTCAAAGGCTTCGGAAGCGAGCGGCCGAGGCGACTGCCCATGCCGGCAGCGAGGATAACAACCTGTGTTGTCATGAAGATTCTCCTTGGGTGTGTGCGAACGGTTCCACCACGGGAGAGGGCGGCCGTAAACGTGCATTTACGACACCCCGTTATGTCTTCCAAGAGTTTACCGGGTGTTCACTTTGATTTTCGAGTCATTTTCCATGGTCGTTGTCGTTTCGTGACCTTCCTGTCTGGGTTTTCCCAGACTCGGCATCCGCGCAATCAGGGCCTAAAACTCGTAGAATTGGCGCATGAGAGCATCGATTTCTGACGGTTCCCCGCTGGAAGGCGGGGGTGGCACCGCCACCCTCGACCGTGAACTTGAAGAACTCTTGCGTGATGAACAGTTGGATGATGGCGATCACGACCGTTTTTCTCACTATGTCAAAAAGAACGACATCCTAAAATCGGCGCTCTCGGGTAAGCCCGTGAGGGCGCTGTGCGGCAAGAAATGGACGCCGGGTCGGGACCCCGACAAGTTTCCCGTTTGTCAGAGCTGCAAAGACATCTACGAGAAGATGAAAGATGAATAGAAATGCCCCTATTGGCATTTTTGATTCAGGTGTGGGCGGACTCACCGTGGCGCGCGCCATCCGGGACTCCCTTCCGCACGAGTCAATCACCTACATCGGTGACACCGCTCATTCTCCTTACGGCACAAAGTCCATCGCGGATGTTCGCACCTTTTCACTGAATGTTCTTGACCAGCTGGTGGATCAAGGCGTCAAAATGCTGGTCATCGCCTGCAACACCGCGAGTGCTGCGATGCTGCGAGATGCTCGCGAGCGTTACTCGGTGCCGGTTGTAGAAGTGATCCAGCCAGCGGTTCGCGGTGCGTTGGCTGCCACTCGCAACAATCGCATTGGTGTTATTGGCACTAGTGCGACGATCAACAGCATGGCCTATGACGACGCTTTTGCCGCGGCCCCCCACCTCGAGCTCTTCACCCGGGCAGCGCCTCGCTTTGTCGAGTTTGTGGAGGCGGGCCAAACCAGCGGTGCGGATGTTCTGAGGGTGGCCCGCGACTATCTACAGCCCTTAATCAATTCCGACATTGACACGTTGGTGCTGGGGTGTACCCACTATCCGTTCCTGCGTGGTGCGATCGCCTACGTCATGGGCGAGGGGGTGCGTCTCGTATCCAGTGATAACGAGACGGCTAAAGATGTTTACCGCGAGCTGGTAAACCGCGAACTTGACCGCGTCGCCCCAACTCCGCCGGTTTATCGCTACGAAGCCACAGGCGCCAACTCCGAAGACTTTATT
>JBLHYZ010000137.1:0-3704 GCA_047631115.1 Alpinimonas sp.
CCGACACAAGTCGTTACAAGTCTGAACGCAAATTCATTCTCGGGGGCTTACGCTTCATGATTGAGGTGAACCACTCGCAACCAGCATACGAAAATGACGCGTCTTGATTAGCCGCGACAGCGCCCTGAAGGAGAGAACCTCATGACACGTCAGATTCGCTTCAACGCCTTCGACATGAGCTGTGTCGGGCACGTCACTGGTGGAACATGGCGTCACCCCGATTCGCAGGCTTCGCGCTACACAGACATTGACTACTGGACGGAGCTCGCGCAGCTCCTCGAAAAGGGATTTTTCGACGGCATTTTCATTGCCGATGTTCTGGGCACCTACGACGTCTACGGTGGCAGCCACGACGCCGCCATCTCCCACGCAGCACAAGTCCCCGTAACGGACCCCCTCATGGTCGTATCTGCCATGGCTGCCGTCACCAAGCACCTCGGCTTCGGAGTCACCGCAGGAACATCGTACGAGCATCCTTACCCTTTTGCTCGTCGCCTCTCAACCCTCGACCACCTCACAAAGGGCCGCATTGGCTGGAATATCGTGACCGGTTACCTTCCCTCCGCCGCACGCAACATGGGTAACAAGGACCAGCTAGAGCATGACGCTCGCTACGCCCACGCCGATGAGTACCTTGAGGTGCTCTACAAGCTCTGGGAAGGCTCGTGGGAAGATGACGCGGTTATCCGCAACCGCGAAACCGGGGTCTACACGGACCCCAAAAAAGTTCACAATATAGAGCACAAGGGGGAGTTCTTCTCCGTCCCCGGAATTCATCTCGTTGAACCCTCTCCTCAGCGCACTCCGGTCATTTACCAGGCCGGGGCGTCAAAGCGGGGCATTGCCTTTGCCGCCGACAACGCTGAGGCCATCTTCGTTGCTGGCCCGACCAAAGAAATCGTTGCTCGCCAGGTCACCGAAATTCGCGAGGCCCTCGAAGCTTCAGGGCGCGGTCGCAATTCGGCCCGCATCTACGCAATGCTCACCATCATCGTCGACGAGACGAACGAGAAGGCCCAGGCCAAACATCAGGAATACCTTGACTTCGCGTCACCCGAGGCAGCACTCGTTCTGATGTCCGGATGGATGGGTGTTGACCTCTCTGAATTTGACCTCGATGAGCCTCTCGGCAATATCAAATCCAACGCAATCCAATCCATCGCTGCCGCTCAGCAAGAGGGCGATAAGCCGGCGGGGGAGTGGACCGTGCGGGACATCGCGGAGTACTCAAAGGTTCGTGGATTCGGCTCCGTCATCGTCGGCGACCCCAGTGACATTGCCGATCAGCTTGAAGAGTGGGCTGAGTTCACCGACGCCGATGGCTTCAACCTGGCATATGCCGTGACCCCTGGAACATTTGAGGACATCGTGAAGTGGGTCGTTCCCGAGCTTCAGCGTCGCGGTGTGTACCCCACCGAATACGCCCCAGGAACGCTGCGTCAGAAGCTCTTCAACAAGGGCGATCATCTAGCCCCTGCCCACCGCGGCCACCAGTACAAAGTGAGTAAATCAGTAGTCGTCTAGACCAATGTTGCAATTGTGTCTTAGTAATTCATCATCATTTAGTGGGGTCTTCAAGCTTTCGTGCTAGGTTTACAAACGTGATTGTTTCTCGTCTCTGTTGTTGTTGTCTCTAGTTCATACCTGAACTAGTTATTTCGCGTGCCTTCTGTTGCGCACGCACTCCAGACAACAACTTCGAGACGTACCCCCATTGCTGGGTGGTGCTCTCCCTTAGCTAAAGGGACCAGCTTTCGTGAAGTACTCACATGCCATTACGGGCACCATCGGTAACACTCCGCTCGTTCGCCTCAACGCCGTTTCCGCAGGAATAGCCGCGACCATTTTGGTCAAGGTTGAATACGCCAACCCCGGCGGATCTTCCAAAGATCGCATTGCTGAACGCATCATCGACGCCGCCGAGCGCGACGGTCAGTTGCTTCCCGGCGGCACCATCGTCGAGGCAACATCCGGGAACACTGGCGTTGGCCTCGCGCTTTTTGCGCAGCAGCGCGGCTACAAAACAATCTTCGTTGTACCCGACAAAGTTTCGCTAGACAAGCAAAACACCATGCGCGCCTACGGTGCCGAGGTCATCTCCACTCCCACGAATGTGGAACCCAGTGATCCGCGCTCGTATTACTCCGTTTCTGACCGCCTCGCTAAACAGATTCCGGGTGCGTTCAAGCCAAATCAATATGACAATCCCAACGGACCTGCCAGCCACTTCGCCACCACGGGCCCCGAGATTTGGAACGACACCGAGGGAAAGATCACGCACTTTGTCGCCGGCGTTGGCACCGGGGGCACAATTACAGGCACCGGCCGCTTCCTCAAGGAAATCTCTCACGGCGCCGTCAAAATCATCGGCGCAGATCCTCAAGGATCCATCTACTCGGGTGGGCCCATCCACGGTTATCACGTGGAGGGCGTCGGTGAGGACTTTTGGCCCGGCGCGTTTGACGCAAGCCTGCCCGACGAGGTCATCATGGTCACAGACGCCGAATCCTTTGCGATGACCCGCCGTCTCGCCCGCGAAGAAGGGCTCCTCGTTGGAGGATCTTCGGGCATGGCTGTGGTTGCGGCCCTGAAAGCAGCACATAGCCTGACCGTGAAAGACGTTGTCGTAGTCCTACTTCCCGACAGTGGCCGGGGCTACCTCGGCAAAATTTTTAATGACGAGTGGATGAGTGACAACGGCTACGACGTAGCTATCACGTCCGAACAAGCCCAGCTTCGCGAGCAAATTAAGCGCGTTCTCGACCCGATCTTCACCTAAACCGCACCACGCGGTCAGGCCCAGCCTTCACCTCCCACCCCCATCTAAGGAGCTTTGCCATGTCAAAATTCAACACTCTCGCCGTTCACGCAGGCCAAGATGCCGACGAAGCCACCGGTGCCGTCATACCGCCCCTGCACCTCAGCTCGACCTTTAAACAGGATGGTGTCGGCAACATGCGAGCGGGCTACGAATACTCGCGCAGCGGCAATCCCACCCGCACAAACCTTCAAACAAACCTCGCCGCGCTTGAGGGAGGCACGCACGCTTTTGCCTTCGCCAGTGGTTTGGCAGCGGAGGACACGCTCTTGCGCTCAATCCTCCGCCCCGGCGACCATGTTGTTATCGCGAATGACGTCTACGGCGGCACCTACCGCCTCATCAACGGCGTCTTCAGCAAGTGGGGCATCACCCACACCGCCATCGACATGAGCGATCCAGAGGTTGCCCGCACGGTCATCTCGCGCACAAAGCCCAAAGTCGTGTGGATCGAAACCCCGTCCAACCCCATGCTCAAAATCATCGACATCGCAGCCATGGTGCAAAGCGCCCACGCTTATGGGGCCATCGTCGTCGTTGATAACACATTTGCTACCCCCGCGTTGCAGCAGCCACTCGCCCTCGGTGCCGATGTCGTCGTGCATTCGACAACGAAGTACTTGGGAGGACACAGCGATGTCGTGGGCGGCGCCGTCATCCTCCCCAATGACACGTTGGCCGAACAGGTTGCCTACCTACACAACGCCGCCGGTGCCATTGCATCACCCTTTGACTCCTACCTCACTGTGCGGGGCATCAAGACGCTCGCGGTGCGAATGGACCGTCACTCGTCCAATGCAGGCGCGATAGCAGAGCGCCTTTTGGCCCACCCTCGTGTGGAAAAAGTGTTCTACCCCGGACTGGCCAGTCACGTCGGTCACGATAT
>JBLHYZ010000138.1:0-3700 GCA_047631115.1 Alpinimonas sp.
GAGCAGAGCATTTCCGCCGTAGCCCGATCCGTAAGACCAGATCTCACGGGTCTCAGGAAAGTGGCAAATGTACTTGGTGGAGCTGGAAGGCCACGCCGAGTCGGGGATGCGGTGGCCACTCTCATCAACCAGAGGAGAGCCCACGGAGTGCACGGCAGGGACCCACGGAGTGTTGTCGTCAATTTGCGCCAAGGCATCGAATCCCATGCGGGTCATGATGCGCATGTTCAGCACTGCGTACGGCGAATCCGTGATTTGGATGCCCACCTGGGAGATCGGACCACCCAAGGGCCCCATGGAGAAGGGAACGACGTAGAGGGTGCGACCACGCATGCTGCCGTCAAAGAGAATTTTGAGTTCAGCGTTCATGGTGTCGGGGTCACGCCAGTTATTGGTGGGGCCCGCATCCGCTTCGTTAATCGAGCAGATGAATGTGCGGTCTTCAACGCGGGCAACATCGTCGGGGTCGCTGCGGGCGAGGAAACTGCCGGGGCGAAGTTTAGGGTTCAACGGGATGAGCACGCCGCCGGTGACGAGCTCTGCGGTGAGGGCATTCCACTCAGTGTCGGAGCCGTCGCACCAGTGAATGCTCTCGGGCTTGGTGAGGGAGACAATGTCGCGAAGCCAGCGCAGGAGCGCGCGATTGGTGACGAACTCGGGGGCGTTCACATCGGTTGCTACGTTCACGGTCACATCAGTAATAGTCACGTGAGTCTCCTTTGTCTCATTCTTTGGTGCAGTTCCACGTCGTATTTCTACACATCAGGAAAGAATATTTAGTGGTAATTCGATTATCGCCCTCAGAATGTGACGGATGACCCTCGAAGAGGTGGAAATATTCGCGCTTTTTCGCATATGGTAAAGAAATGGAATCTAACCTGCTTGTTTTGGGCAAACGCATCCGCCATTTTCGGTCGGCCGCTGGTTTCACCCTTGAACAGCTCGGCGATGCCGTGGGGGTAGTACCCAGCCAGCTGTCGCTGGTTGAAAACGGGCGTCGAGAGCCCAAACTGTCGTTGCTCACCGCTCTGGCAGCCGCCCTGGGTGTGACCATGACGGATCTACTGAATACTGAGGCGCCCGACCGTCGCTCTGAACTAGAGATTGAGCTGGACCGCCTGCAACGCGGCATCATGTATTCCCAATTGGGGCTCCCCCAGGTTCGCAACACCAAGACCCTTCCCGACGAAGCCCTCGAAGCCATTGTGGGGTTGCATCGTGAAATGGAGCGACGTGCCCGTGATGCCATCGCGACTCCTGAAGAGGCCCGGCGAGCAAATACCGAGCTACAACAAAAAATGCGCGATCAAAACAACTACCTGCCCGAGATCGATGCTTTGGCCGAGGAAATGGTTCGCCAGAGCGGCCACGAAGTCGGGGCACTCATGCACAGAACGGTAGCCGAAATGGCCGGCCGCCTTGGCTTTACCCTCATTTATGTGGAGGACCTTCCCCACTCTGCGCGCAGCGTGACCGACCTCGCCAACGGCCGCATATATTTACCCCCGGCATCTATTCCCGGCGGACACGGCCTTCGTGCCATGGCATTGCAGGCTATTGCGCATCGTGTGCTCGAGCACCAAAAACCCGTCAACTATGCCGAGTTTTTGAAGCAGCGTCTCGAAATCAACTACTTCGCTGCGGCTTGTCTCATGCCGCGTGCACGTTCCGTGGCCTTTCTTCAAGCGGCCAAAAAGGATCGCAACATTGCCATCGAAGACTTTCGCGATGCGTTTGGCGTCACCCACGAAGCAGCCGCCCTGCGCTTCACGAACCTTGCGACAAAATATCTTGGCCTCACGACGCACTTTCTTCGAGTCAACGATGACGGTGGTATTTTTCGCGGATACGAAAATGACGGCATCGACTTTGCCTCCGATCCCACCGGATCAATTGAAGGACAAATTGTGTGCCGCAAGTGGCCCTCGCGCATCGCCTTCGACCAGACCAACCGCACCACGGAGTTCTACCAGTACACCGACACACCGGCCGGAACATTCTGGGACACCACGCAGACCGGCACCGGCGCGGGGGCAGATTTCTCCATCAGCGTGGGCGTTGCCTTCGACGAGGCTCAATGGTTTAGAGGCCGCGACACGACCAACCGCCAGGTGTCAACGTGTCCTTCGGTGGGATGCTGCCGGCTACCCGGCGGAGAACTTACGAGCCGGTGGGAGGGCAAGGTCTGGCCGAGTGCGCGCATGCACGCCCACGTTCTCTCTCCACTGCCCACCGGGCGGTTTCCCGGAGTAGACGACATAGAGGTCTACACATTCTTAGAGAAGCACGCGCGCGCCGACTCCTAAGAAACTTTCTTCTTGCTGATTCCAGGTGTCTAGCGTGAGGTTTTATCATACCCCCCTGGGTATTTATTTTACTTCTTTACAGGGCCTAAACAGACGTAGCCGCTAAACTGGACTCATGACGAGTAGCTCAAAGCGCAATATTTTTCGATCTGACCGCTACGCTGCCATTTCGCTAGCGGGTGCCGCGGTCCTTGCATTGGTGCTCGCCAATTCCATTGCAGGCGCGGGGCTTATTGAGCTCTTTGACTCGCACTTCAGCATTGCCGCGCTGGGCATCGACCTCAGCCTTTCTCACTGGGTGACTGACGGCCTGCTGGTCGTCTTCTTCTTCATCATCGCGGTCGAACTTCGCTATGAGCTCACCAAGGGCGAGTTGAATTCCTTCCAACGTGCGCTCGCCCCCGGCATCGCCGCCGTCGGTGGTGTTTTGGTTCCTGCACTACTCTTTCTCCTTATCGCCGGTCCGAGCTTCGCCGTCGGCTGGCCTATTCCCACCGCCACCGACATCGCCTTTGCGCTCGGGCTGATCGCTCTCGTCGGACGTGGATTACCCACTCGCGTGCGTGCTTTTCTTCTCGCCCTTGCGGTCTTGGATGACCTCATTGCCATCGCCATCATCGCCCTCTTCTTCACGCAAGACAGCAACATCGCGGCACTCATCGCCTCCGTTGTCTGCCTCATTGCCTTCTGGGCGCTCGGACGCATGAAGAAGTTCACGATTTTGCGCAATGTAGGACTCGTTGTCCTAGCTCTCGCAACCTGGTACTTCGTGCTCACCTCGGGCGTGCACGCGACCATCGCCGGAGTGGCCCTGGGCCTTGTGCTCCGCCCCGGCCTGGCTCGCAAAGCGGCCCACGCACTCCTGCCTTTTAGCAACGCCATCGTCTTACCTCTCTTCGCTTTTTCGGCAGCCCTTGTCGTGATTCCCGACGTTCCGCTAGGCGAGTTAAGCCCCGTCTTCTGGGGTATTGCGATCGCCTTGCCTGTGGGAAAGATCATCGGGGTGGGCCTTGCCGGAGCCGCGGTCTACTTCTTTATCCATCGTCACGCGGTCAAGAAAGCTGCGGCCGCCGGTCTACCCAAGCCCGAGGGTGGAGTCTTCGGCTGGGACCTCATCACAGTTGCCGCTGTGGCCGGTATCGGTTTCACCGTCTCCTTGCTCATGAATGAGCTGGCTTTCCTCGGACCTGATTCTGTTGAACTGCGCAATGAGGGCGTGCTCGGCGTGCTCGTGGGGTCGGCCATCTCGATTGTTATCGGTGGTGGCCTCGTCATGTGGCGAGCCAAGCATCACCGCGACGCAAAAGCTGCCGCTAAGGCAGAGTCGAAAAAGAACGGTGCCTCCAGCTCGGCATAGTCCCTGGCTGCCGCAGAAGTTGCACCCAGGAGTCAGT
>JBLHYZ010000139.1:0-3663 GCA_047631115.1 Alpinimonas sp.
TAAAGAACCTTGGCGCCGCTAGCAGCCAGTTCCAGCATCTCTTCGCTTGTGATGCGGTCGATTTTTTGTGCGTGCGGTACCACTCGAGGATCTGCACTGAAAATGCCATCGACATCGGTGTAAATTTCACAGACATCTGCGTCAAGGGCCGCGGCCAGTGCGACGGCTGACGTATCTGAACCGCCGCGACCAAGCGTGGTGATGTTTCCGGTGCTGCGATTGAAGCCCTGGAACCCCGCCACAATTGCGACGGCACCTTCGGAGAGGGCCTCTTTAACTCGAACAGGGGTGACATCGAGGATTCGAGCCGAGCCGTGTTGGGCATCTGTGATCATGCCAGCTTGGCTGCCGGTGAACGAGCGTGCGTCATATCCCAAACTGCGAATGGCCATGGCCACAATAGCCATGGAGATGCGCTCACCTGCGGTGAGGAGCATGTCGAGCTCCCGCGGTTCTGGGCTGTCGGTGACGGCCGCCGCAAGCTCAAGAAGGTCATCAGTCATGTCGCCCATGGCACTCACCACAACAACAACATCGTGACCGGCGATTCGAGCGTCAACAATGCGTTGGGCGACGCGCTTAACACTCTTCGCGTCGGCAACCGATGAGCCGCCGAACTTTTGCACTATCAAGCTCACGAAAATTCTCCTGAAAGACGTAGCACGGTCCGCCGGCGCGTGGCGCGACCGAAATACCATTCTACGGGCCGGTGAGGCGCCGCTTTGGCCTGACCTCGAGTCGCTTGCCTAGGAAACAGTGCGCCGACCCTCAAAGGCCCGGCCCAGCGTGACTTCATCGGCATACTCAAGATCGCCGCCCACCGGCAAGCCTGAAGCAAGACGAGTCACCTTGATCTCGAGGGAAGAAAGAAGCCGCGAAAGATAGGTTGCGGTTGCTTCACCCTCAAGGTTGGGGTCTGTGGCGATAATGACTTCTTGAACGGTGTTATCGGCGAGGCGCGTCATGAGTTGACGGATTCGGAGGTTATCGGGGCCGATGCCGTCAATGGGGCTGATGGCGCCGCCGAGCACGTGATAAAAACCCTTGAACTCACGGGTGCGCTCAATCGCCACCACGTCTTTTGCCTCCTCAACAACACAGATTGAGGTTGCATCGCGACGAGGATCCCGGCAAATAGAACAGGTCACTTCTTGCGTAACGTTGCCACAGATCTCACAGAATCGCACCTTCTCCCGGACCTCCACCAAGACGGAGGCGAGCCGAGAGACGTCGAAAGATTCTGTTTGCAGAATGTGGAATGCGATGCGCTGCGCAGATTTGGGTCCAATGCCAGGCAGACGACCCAGTTCGTCGATGAGTTCTTGAACGATGCCTTCGTACATTTATCTAGGCGCCCATTCCGTTGGAGGTGGGTCGAGTTGGTTCAACCGTTTCTTCGGAGATGAACGTGGCATTCAGTATCTCTCGCACCACAGATTCGCCGTAGCGGCTGTTCTCGGGAACGCTGGCAACCGGCTGGCTTGGCACATAGGCGTTCAGCACTTCGTCGACAGAAGCAACGTCGTCCGCGTCAACCCCGTGCGCTGAAGGGCCCTGCGGAATGCTCACAACGTTCCAGCCACCATCGTCCTCGGGTGCCGTGTCCTCGGGTGCCGTGTCCTCAGGTGCCGTGTCCTCAGGTGGAGCATCCTCTTCGGCCGGGGCCTGATCGTCAGCGGGAGGTGGAGTATCTGGCGTCGCGAACTCGCGGGTTGGCTTAACCGATGTGCTCTGATCGAAGCCTGGAACAGGAATCGACCCCGTCGTGGTCAGTCGATCAATGGGCTGCGTGAGCTGGCCTTCGGTTGAAATCTTGAACTGCACGCGAACGCCAAGGGTCGCAAAAATTGCCTGGCGAAGAATTTCATGCACGCCTCCGGGCACGCCCTTCTGAGGGCGGAACGACGCAGCATCACTTTCGTTGCCGAATACCAGTGTCAGCACATCGCCTTCAAGAGAGCGGACCTGCGACGAAACGACAACAATCCACGCCGTGCGATTCTTTGCCGAGATGGCCTCAAGAACTGCGGGCCACGACTCAAGCAACTCGCGCGTACCAACGGGGCCGACCGGAACGACCGGAGCTGGCGGAGTTGCCGGCGAAGTTACCGGCGAAGTTGCGACCAACGGGACGGCAACGTTGGGCGTTGGCGTTGGTGCTGGCGTTGGCGTTGACTCGGCGGCTTCCGCTACAGCTGCTGGGGGCAAAACAGGCGGACGTGTTTGTGCCGATGGGCGGGAAGCGAGCGCAGGTGTCGCGGGAGCCGAACGAGTTGAGGGGAGTCCGGCAGCAGCCGACTCGCTCGCAACAACTGCGACTGAAGATCGCACGAGCAAACGAGCAATCATCAGCTCAAGGTGCAGGCGGGGAGATGTAGCCCCGGTCATCTCAGTGAGCGAGGAGTTCGTGATGTCGGCAGCACGCGAGAGCTCATGGGAGCCAAAACGGTTCGCTTGCCCGTGCATGCGCTCAAGCTCATCGGCAGGAACACCCCGAAGAACAGCATCCGCCCCGGCGCCCGTTGCGGCGACAAGAATGAGGTCACGAAGTCGTTCGAGAAGGTCTTCAACGAAACGACGAGGATCTTGCCCCGTCTCAATGACACGGTCCACCGACCCGAAGGCGGCGGCGGCATCACCGGCGGCGAGCGCATCCACCGCTTCATCGAGCAAGGTGGCGTGGGTGTAGCCCAAAAGAGAGACCGCGCGCTCGTAGCTCACCGTGTTACTTTCAGAGCCCGCAATGAGCTGGTCGAGCAACGAGAGGGTGTCGCGGGCAGAGCCGCCACCAGCGCGAATAACGAGCGCCAAGACGCCGGGTTCAACCGTTATTCCCTCAATGACACACAGGGAGGCCGCGTAGTCGAGCATCTGCGCGGGCGGAATCAATCGGAAGGGATAGTGATGGGTGCGCGACCGAATCGTGCCGATGACTTTCTCGGGTTCGGTGGTGGCAAAGATGAACTTCACGTGCTCGGGGGGTTCTTCGACCAGCTTGAGCAACGCGTTGAATCCTTGAGGCGAAACCATGTGCGCCTCGTCAATGATGAAGATTTTGAAGCGATCACGCGAAGGAGCGAAGATGGCACGCTCGCGCAGATCGCGGGCGTCATCGACACCACCGTTGCTCGCGGCATCCATTTCGACGACATCGAGGCTGCCACCACCGTCACGCGAGAGCTCGACACAACTGGGGCACACACCACACGGGGTATCGGTGGGGCCTTCGACACAGTTGAGGCAGCGCGCCAAAATGCGAGCAGACGTGGTCTTGCCACAACCCCGGGGGCCGCTAAAAAGATAAGCGTGGTTGACGCGGTTGGTGCGCAGTGCCGTCATGAGCGGATCGGTCACGTGCGACTGCCCAATTACTTCTGCAAAGGACTCTGGCCGATATCGGCGATACAGTGCGGTAGCCACCCCTCCATCGTACTTGGCTACGCTTCGAGCTCCGCCAGTGTCTGGCGGGCGATTTCCAACTCCTCGTTCGTGGGAATAACGAGCACGCTCGCAGGTGATCCCTCCGGCGAAATCCGGCGGGCACCGCCGCCAAAGATGGCATTGCGCGTTTCTTCCACGGAAAGGCCAATGTGCCCCAGGGGTTCGATCACCATCGTGCGTATCTGCGCCGAGTTCTCCCCTACGCCGCCCGAAAAGACCACC
>JBLHYZ010000140.1:0-3654 GCA_047631115.1 Alpinimonas sp.
ACATCGCAAATCAGATTCCCGAGGCGGTTGCCGACCGCGCCATGCTCGTGGCCAACCTCGACATGTTCCCCGTGGAATGTGTTGTGCGCGCGTATCTCTCCGGCAGTGGCTGGCTCGAGTACCAAGAATCGCAGAGTGTGTGCGGCATTGCCCTGCCCGCCGGCCTCCGCGACGGCGACAAGTTGCCCGAGCCCATCTACACCCCCGCCTGGAAAGCCCCGTTTGGTGAGCACGACGAGAACATCACATTCGAGCGCACCGTCGAACTCGTCGGTCTCGAAACCGCAACAGCGCTCCGCGCCCTGTCGCTGAGCATCTTCGCCGACGCCGCCGCAATCGCTGCCGAGCGCGGCATCATTCTCGCCGACACCAAGTTCGAGTTTGGAGCCGACCGCGAGACCGGGGTCATCACCCTCGCCGACGAGGTTCTCACCAGTGACTCCAGCCGCTACTGGGATGCCGCGGCTTACGCCGCCGGCACCACCCCCTCCGAGAAAATGCTCAGCTTCGACAAGCAAATCGTGCGCAACTGGCTCTCCGCCAACTGGGACAAGCAGGGCACCCCGCCCAAGCTTCCCGGCCACATCGTCTCCCAAACATCCGCCCGCTATGGCGACCTGATTCGCCGAATGCTCGGCTAGGTGATCTTCGAACGCCCGCCCGCAGGCGGCGCCTCTCTCACGCGTCGCCTGCTGCAGGTACTGGCCGGGCTCGTGCTCTACGGCTTCTCGGCCGCGGTCATGATTCGCGCCGTGATTGGCCTCGACCCGTGGGACACCCTTCACCAAGGACTCTCCGTTCTGACCGCCGTACCCTTCGGCATCGTCGTCATCATCGTGGGGGCCGGGGTTCTCTTACTCTGGCTTCCCCTTCGCCAAAAACTGGGCATCGGCACCGTTCTCAACGTCATCATCATTGGGTTGGCGATCGACTTCTTTCTCGTGTTTGTGCCCACGGCATCCGGTATTTGGATGGGCCTCGGCTTCTTCGTTATCGGAGTCGCCCTCAACGGGCTTGCCATCTCCTTATATGTAGGAGCGGGGCTCGGGGCCGGCCCACGCGACGGGCTAATGACCGGCATCGTGAAGCGCACCGGCAAACCCGTGTGGCTCGTGCGCACCGCTATTGAAGTGGTTGTGCTGGTAGGCGGATGGGCGTTTGGTGGCACCATCGGTATCGGAACGGTGATTTATGCGCTCGGTATTGGACCGGTCGCGCACGTCTTGATGCCGTTCTTTGCGCTCGATGAGCGGCAGAGGCATAAAAACGGCCGTCCTGCGTTGACTCCCTTATGAGTACCAGCATTCTTGAACCTGCCACGCGAATGGGCACCGTGACCCTGCGCGTTGCGAACCTCGACGGCATGACGTCTTATTATCAGGATGTCGTGACGCTGGACACCCTGAGCCAAACACACGAGACCGTTACCTTGGGTCGCCATGGGGTTCCCATCGTGTCACTGGAGTACGCCCCCGAGTTGCAGCACGCGGCCCCCCGTCAGTCGGGACTCTTTCACACCGCCATTCTTTTTGAAACGCAGGCAGCTCTGGCCGCGGCCGTCTATTCGGTTGCCACCCTGGCGCCCTCCACCTTCACGGGCAGTAGCGACCATCTGGTGAGCCAAGCGTTTTACTTTAACGACCCCGAAGGTAACGGCATCGAGCTGTACTGGGATCGTGATCGCACCGCGTGGAGCTGGACGCACGGTTCCGTCGAAATGGCGACTCTCTACCTCGACCCCAACGAGTTTTTGCAGGAGCATCTGAACCCCGAGCTCATCGAGAATGCGCGCGCAAGCGGGGTCACCGTGGGGCACGTGCACCTCTCCGTCGGTGACATCAAGCAAGCGCATGAGTTCTACGTGACGCAATTGGGCTTCGAACAGACGCACGATTATGGCGGCACCGCCCTCTTCGTGAGCGCCGGTGGTTACCACCACCACATGGGCCTTAACGTCTGGAACAGCGCCGGTGCCGGGCGGCGTCAGCGCACCCTGGGCCTCGGGCAAGTTGATGTCGTCGTGCCCAGCCATGATTCACTGCTGGAAACCAGCGAACGCCTCGTGACCTTCGGGCGCGACGTGCGGCACGATGGCCAGACCCTCTTCGTGGATGACCCGTGGGGCAATCTCATTCGCCTGACGGCGGAGCCTGCGGAACGGTCCACCTAAAAGCCGGGCTGCACCAGCGCACATCGGTGCCGCGAGGCTGGCTAGACGGAGCCCTGCCAAGCTGCGGGTGCCAAGACCCAGATGAGCTCGGTCTCTGTAGCGGCATCCCCGAGCCAGGTGTGCGGTTCCCGGCCATCGAAGGTGAGGGTGTCGCCGGCAGCGAGGCTAAACGAGCGGTCGCTAAAGCGGACCGTGAGCGAGCCGGACAGCACATGGACGGTGTCGACAGGTGAGTTCACCGTGTAGAGCTTTTCGCCGCCGCTACCGCCTGGGGAGACAACTGACCGCACCACTTGAACGCGTGACTCGCGCCGCGGAGTGAGGAGGCGCTCGTTGACGTCCGTTCCCCCGAGGTTAATGCGTGGGGAATTTTCTACCGTCACCACTTCCCCCTCGGAGGCGGCGAAGAGATCGCCAATGCTCACGCTCAACACTTCACACAGCGCGACCAGCGTTGCCACGCTCGGCGAGGTCATGTCCCGCTCGATACGGCTAATGAAGCCCTTGGTGAGCCCGGTAGCGACCGCTAACTGGTCTATCGTGAACTGCTGCTGATGGCGGGCTGCTCGCAACCGACTCCCGATGGCAGCACGCTGGTTGGTGGGCTCGACCGGCATTGGACGCATGTTTACTCCTGGACAACGGGACGAAGATATCCCTATTCTGGCAGGTACGGTACCCTGTTGCTAGGAACGCAACATAATATGCTTAACAAGCAACAAGTTTGTGAAAGGACGCCTCGAATGCCCACTGAAATCGACTCGACCATGGAGTTATCCGACGGCAAGTTTCACGCCCTCATGGGCCCAGAACCGACCCCAGCCTTCGCCGAGCACGGCGAACTCGAATCTGTCTGGGGGCGCCGGTGGGGTGCCGCCGATGAGATCGGCAAGCTGCGCTCGGTATTGATGCGCCGCCCCAGTCGGGGGTTAGCCAAGATCACCGAAGACGCCTACGACGAAGAGCTCGGCGCCCTGGTTGACCCCGCTCGCCGTTGGTACTGGACCGGCCGCGACGCGCCCGACATGGCCCTCATGGACGCTCAATACCAGGGCTTTGTCGACACTCTTGAAGCCCATGACGTCGAGGTTGTGTTCGCCCCCGAACTTGGAGAAACTTTCACCAAGGCGGTCTACACCCGCGATCCTCTGGTGACCATTCCCGGTGGTGCCGTTATCGGCCGCGTTGCTCCGCGCATGCGTCGCGGTGAAGAACAGTCCATCACCCAGACCGTTGCCGCTACCGGCATGCCGATTCTCGGAACTATCACCGGCGAAGGCCTTGTCGAGGGTGGCAGCTTTGTGAAGGTGCGCAAGGACCTCGCCTTCTTCGGAACATCCGTGCGCTGCAACCCTGAGGGTGGCCGCCAGCTCGCGCGCATTCTCGAAGAGCAGGGCATCACGCTCAAGCAGGTCAACCTGCCCGGGTATCTCATTCACCTCGACATGTGCTCGGTGATGCTCGATGACAACCTCGCGCTGGTC
>JBLHYZ010000141.1:0-3620 GCA_047631115.1 Alpinimonas sp.
TACGGTTGCTCCCGCGAGCTCAACAGCCTTGATGGCCGAGTGAACATTGCCGGTCCCGTAGTCAAAAACTACGACGGACTTTCGGCTCACAGAGCGCCCTTGGTGCTTGGAATTCCGCTCACCAGGGGATCAAGAGCCTTGGCTTGACGAAAAGCGCGGGCGAAGGCCTTGAATTCTGCTTCGGCGATGTGGTGAGGATCACGACCGGACAACACTCGAATGTGAGTGGTCAGCGCAGCGTTGAATGTGATCGCCTCAAAAACGTGACGAACCATCGATCCGGTGAAGTGGCCACCGATGAGGTGGAATTCAAAGCCTGCGGGCTCGCCCGTGTGGACGAGGAAGGGTCGACCCGAAATATCAACAACGGCCTGAACAAGTGCCTCATCAAGGGGAACCAGGGCATCGCCAAAACGAGAAATGCCACTCTTGTCGCCGAGGGCTTCGCGAATGGCCAAGCCCAGAGAGATAGCAATGTCTTCAACGGTGTGGTGAACGTCAATGTGAGTGTCGCCCGAGGCCTTGACCGTGAGATCCGTGAGCGAGTGCTTGGCAAAAGCAGTCAGCATGTGGTCAAAGAAGGGAACCGTTGTCGAGATGTCGGAGACACCCGTGCCGTCAAGGTTCAGCGTGAGCTCGATGCTCGACTCATTCGTGGACCGACGAATAGTTGCGGTGCGCTTGGGTGAACTCATGAGTACAACTTTAGCGTGGCGAAAAACCCCACGCGGCTGCAGATGCTTGGCGGTTAACTCCTAGGCGACCAGGAGGGTAGCGTCGAGACCGCCGAGAGCGGTCAGAAATTCCGTCGTCTCGGCTTCTGTTCCCGCAGTGACGCGAAGGTGATTGGCCATACCGATGTCGCGGATGATGATGCCTTGCGCAAGAAGTTTCTCAAAAACGTCTTGCGGGTCCCGGACGTTTCCAAAGAGAACGAAATTGGCGGAACTCTCATAGGGGGTGAATCCCAGAACGGCGAGTTCATGAACCAGCCGGTCACGTTGTTCTTTGATGTCATCGACCATGGCCAACATGGAGGGCGTGTGTGCCAGCGCACCAACGGCGGCCGCTTGAGTCAAAGCCGACAGGTGATACGGCAAACGAACGAGACGAAGAGCATCGACAACGGCGGGATCAGCAGCAAGGTAGCCAACACGGGCCCCCGCGAAGGCAAACGCTTTGCTCATTGTGCGTGAGACGACGAGGCGTGGGCGCCCCTCCAACAGGCTCAGCGCTGTTCCGTGCGAGGTTGGCGCGAATTCGACGTAGGCCTCGTCCACAAAGACAATTCCCTCGGTGGCATCGTAGGCGGCCGCAATCGTCTCAAGGGAAACCGGAGTACCCGTGGGGTTGTTGGGTGCACAAAAGAACGTGATGTTGGGCGTGCTTGCATGTATCGCCGCAACGGCAGTGTCGGTGGAAATGTAGAAGCCCTCATCACGCTGCGCCGGTATCCACTCCGTGCCGGTGGCAGCAGCGATGATGGGGTGCATGGAATACGTAGGAGGAAATGCCAACACGGACCGACCGGGTCCACCAAACGCCTGAAGGACGTGCTGAATCACTTCGTTCGACCCATTGGCTGCCCAGATATTTTGGGCCCTCATTCCGTGGCCGAGGTATCCCGCCAGGCTTTCCCGAAGCTCCGTGAAATCACGGTCAGGGTAACGATTGATTGTGGTCAGAGCCTCGGCCATGCGGGCCATGATTTCCTCGATGACAGGCTGCGGCACCGGGTGCGTATTCTCGTTGACATTGAGTTCAACGCGCACATGCGCTTGAGGAGCACCATAGGGCGTCAGGCCACGAAGGTCATCACGAATAGGAAGGTCATTGAGACTAATCACCTCTCAAGCTTATGGTGACTGAGGAGCGGTTTTTACTTGCCGTAGCCGGCAGGAAGGGCAAGGCGTTGCCCAGGCTGAATCTCACCTTGGATCTGGTTGAGCGAAACAATCTCAGCAATCACATCTCGAGGATCAGCAGTGGGAGCAAGCGTCTGTGCCAGTGACCACAGCGACTGGCCAGCTTCAACGGTGACGTAGCTAAACGAGGTGGAAGATGTCTCAGCGCTGGCGACCGCCCCACCGCCGTTAAGGGCAAATGCGAATGCGGCCATGACGACGGGTAGAGCCACGAGAAGAGCAATGACTCGGCGACCGCGCCGCGTTAGACGCAAGCGAGTCCGAGGTGCGCCACCGGCGAAGCCTGCGGCCGAAGAAAAGTCCTTAGGTGCGGCAGTCCTGAATGCGGTAGGTGTGGATGCGTTAGGTGTGGATGCGGCAGGCGAAGACGCGGCCGGGAAGTTGACGAAGATCACGTTGTTACTCTCGCCCGAACCACTGACATTGCTCGCGTCACTGCTGCATGGCTCGTCGACGTAGCCATCGCCGTAGCCATAGCCATCGAGAGCAAACGCTGTCGGGCGGTGCGTCACTGTTGTGAAAGCCAAAGCTGCACTCATGTCGTTCTCCTTAGGTCAAATCTCGCACCGGATACTCGGCCGGGAGAACCCGGTGCGAAGATATGTTCCGAATATATATTCGAATAAGCGTGCTGTCAAGACAAATATTCGAAGTATTCTGCCCGAAATATGCAAAACACTCGAATAAATGTTTGTATAAACTCCGTTTTTCGAATACTGTTTCGGTATTCGAGCTGCATCACATCAGTGACCACTGACACAAGCACTTGTCCCACTGTGTGGTCCCGGCCATAGGAAGAGAGTCACCATGTCTGAGGACTTAGTCGCCGCTGACCGAGCAGGCACTCGTCGCCGCAAGGACTTAAGCTCGAAGCAGCGCACAATTCTGGAAATGATTGCCCGATTCATCGAGGCAAATGGGTACGCCCCCACGATGCAGGAGATCGGTGACGCAGTCGGCCTCAAGTCACTGTCCAGCGTCACACACCAGCTGGGCCAGCTTGAGCTTGCTGGTTTCATGCGGCGTGACCCGAAGCGGTCGCGAACAATTGAGTTGCTGATTGACATTCCCGCTGCCGACTTTGTGGGCGAGCCCTCGGATTCGGATCAAACAAATTACGACAACGTCATCCCCATCGGCGACGCCGCTCTTGTGCCACTCGTGGGTCGGATCGCGGCAGGAATTCCCATTACCGCCGATCAACACGTGGAAGAAGTGTTCCCACTTCCCAGGCAGCTCGTGGGCCAGGGTGAGCTTTTCATGTTGAAAGTTGTGGGTGATTCTATGATTGATGCCGCCATCTGCGACGGCGACTGGGTTGTTATCCGTTCTCAGAAGACGGCGGAAAACGGAGAAATCGTCGCGGCGATGCTTGACGACGAAGCAACGGTTAAAGTCTTCCGTCAGCGCGACGGTCACACCTGGCTCTTGCCCCGCAACAGCAACTTTGAGCCAATTCTTGGCGACTACGCGCAGATTTTAGGCAAGGTTGTAGCTGTTCTCCGCTCGCTGTAGCAGGCCATCACCGCTGCTGATGCGTTCGAATTTGCAGCAATCGTTCCGAACAATAAAAAGGCCCCTCCGTCAGGAAGGGCCTTTTTTGAATTCATCGCGAAGACAAACACAAAGGTTAGTCGCGAGTGAGCTTGCGGTACGTGCTGCGGTGAGGGTTAGCGGCGTCAGGACCAAGGCGTT
>JBLHYZ010000142.1:0-3614 GCA_047631115.1 Alpinimonas sp.
TGGCTTTGGCCCTAATCTCCTTGCGGCCAACAGCGACCCCATTGGCGCGAACGGACTCTTCGACCTGAAAGCCCACGCTCCACACGGGGTTCAGATTCGACATGGGGTCTTGCGGCACGAATCCGATGTCACGGCCGCGAATGGACTGCAACTCTTTTTGAGAGACAGTCGTCAGGTCGTGACCGTCGAAAAGGATGCTGCCGGCCGTGATGGCCCCTGTCCCCGGCAATAGGTTAATAATGGAGTGCGCGAGCGTAGATTTACCCGAACCGGACTCGCCCACGATGGCCAGTGTTTGCCCCGGCAAAAGGCTCAAGTCAACGCCATCCACGGCGGTCACCGAATCGCGCTGGGTCGAGAATTCAACCTTGAGCCCGCGGATTTCTAGCAGTGGTGTCTGCCCCGATGCGTTTGCGGAACCGGGAAAAGCAGCTGACGTTGGGATGCCAATGCTCATCGTCTCGCTCTCGCTTTCGGGTCAAGCGCGTCTCTCATTACTTCGCCCATCATGATGAAGCTCAGCGCCGTGATGGTCAGGGCAAGTGAAGGATAGATCAGTGTCTGGGGCGCATTACGAAGGTCGCTTTGAGCCGCATTGATGTCATTACCCCACGACATGAATGTGGGGGGAAGTCCGACACCCAGGAACGAGAGAGTTGCTTCAGCCACAATTGCAGCCGCCAGCGACAACGTCGTAATGACAATGACGGGCGCAATGGAATTAGGAAGCACGTGGCGTAACAAAATCTTGAAATTGCTCACACCGATAGCGGTGGAGGCCATCACGAAGTCGGAGTTTTTGACGCGCAGAACCTCGGCTCTCAGAACGCGCGCCGTGGATGGCCAAGCGAAGAGCCCGATGGCCAGCGATAACACGACGATGTTTCGGTTGGCGGAGAACACCGACATGATGACGACAGCGGCCAAGATGTAGGGAATAGCGAAGAAAATGTCTCCCACGCGAGAAAGGACAGCGTCCAACCAGCGGCCGTAGAAACCGGCAAAGGCTCCGAAGAGGATGCCCAGGCCCGCGGTGAGCAGTGTGACAATAATGCCCACACTCAGCGACGTCGATGTTCCATGAATGATGCGGCTGTAGACATCACACCCCTGCTTGGTGAATCCCAACGGGTGGCCGGCGACGGGTGCGCCATTGCTGTTGGCCAGCAAGCAATTGTTATTAGGGGGCACCTGCGTAAACCAGCCTGGAAAAAGTGCGACGAGCACAATCAGCAAAATGAGCACGCCCGAAATGTAGAACATCGGGCGTCGGCGCATGTCGCGCCATGCATCGAGCCACAGGTTGCTCGCCTGAGAAGAAATGTTGACGGAGTCGACCTCAGACAGCGGCGTCTCATCGAGAGGTGCAACGTAGTGCTTGGAATTATTTGCCATAACGGATCCTTGGGTCGAGCGCGGCGTAGAGCAAGTCGGTAAGGAGGTTGACAACGAGGTAGATCAGCACCATAACGGTAACGAAAGACACCACCGTGGGGCCCTCCCCCCGAATAATCGCCTGATAAAGTGTGCGCCCCACCCCGGGAATGTTGAAGATGCCCTCGGTGACGGTTGCCCCCACCATCAGTACCCCAAAGTCGACCGCCAAAAACGTGACCACAGGAATAAGGGAGTTACGCAAGATGTGCACACGCACGATTCGCCCCGACGTCAAGCCCTTGCTGTACGCCGTACGCACGAAGTCTTGGCCGCGCGTTTCAATAACGGATTCTCGAGTCAATCTGATGATGTACGCAATACTCACCAACGCCAGCACGACTCCCGGCAGTATCAGTTCGTTCCAGGGCGCAGCGCCGCTGACTGTCGGTCTGACCCACCCCAAGTTGATGCCGATGACCAGTTGCGCCACAAACGCAATGACAAAAATGGGAAGCGAGATGATGACGAGGCTGACGACCAGGGTAGAAGAGTCGAACAGCTTGCCCTTGCGCAGCCCAGAGACCAGGCCGATGCCGATTCCGATGACCATCTCGAAGAACAGGGCAATCGTGGCCAGCCGCAATGTCACGGGAAATGTTGACGCCAAAATTTCAGAGACCGGCTGACCGGAAAAAGAGACTCCGAAATCACCGCGAAAGATGCCGCCAATATAAATGAAGTACTGAACGATGAAAGGTTGGTCGAGGTGGTAGCGCTCTCGCAGTTGCGCGGCCACAGCCTCGTTGACGCCGCGATCTCCAAAGAGCGCAACGATTGGGTCTCCGGGCATGGCGAAGACCATGAAGTAAATGAGGAGCGTCGTTCCGAAGAAGACGGGGATGGCCTGCAAGAGGCGACGAAGAATGTATCCGAACACAATGTGAGCCTAGGACTGTGGAGCGGCGATGACCAGCATCGCAGCCCCACAGATTCGTTAGGTTTTCCCTAGCCCTTCGTTACGGCGTAGTACAGAGGAACCGAGTTCCAGCCGAACACAACGTTGCTCACCAGAGTTGAGAAGCCACCGTTGACGTTGGAGTACCACAACGGGATCGCTGGGAGATCCTGCAACATGATGACTTGAGCGTCTTGGTAGGCCTGGTTGGCGTCGGCCAGCGAGTTTGCCTCGTTGCCCTTCTGGAACAGAGCGTCGACCTCAGCGTTGGAGTAGTCACCATCGTTGGAGCCTGCATCGGTCTGGTACAACGGTGCCAAGAAGTTGGCCAATGCGGGGTAGTCGGCTTGCCATCCGGTTCGGAAGGCAGTCGTGATCGTGCGATCAGTTACCAGCGTGCGCAATTCAGCGAACGTGGGGAACGGAGCACCTGATGCCTCGATACCGAGGGTGTTCTTGATGCTGTTGGTCACCGCATCCACCCAGGCTGCGTGGCCCCCATCAGCGTTGTACGCAATCTGGAAACTGCCAGTCCAAGGCGAAAGAGCGTCGGCTTCAGCCCACAACTTCACTGCCTCAGCGGCGTTGAAGTCAAGAACGGTGGCACCGGCAAGGTCGCCAGACCAGCCATCAATGACGGGAGAGGTGAAGTCACGAGCGGGAGTGCGCGTTCCGTCAAAGATCACGTTGGTGATCTCGTCGCGGTTGATCGCCATCGACAGTGCCTGACGACGCAACTGGCCCTCGGCACCCGAGAAGTGAGGCAGGTTTTCGTTGATGGTGAACGACTGAAAAACAGCGGCAGGCTGGTTGATCGCGCGATCGCCCAAGTCAGCGGCGTAGCTCTTCATCGCGCTGTCGGGAATCGCATCCAGCACGTCGAGGTTATCGCTGACGAGGTCAGCATAGGCGGCATCCGTGGAGGCGTAGAAGACGATATCGAGTCCACCATTGGCGGGCTTGCGGCCACCCGTGTAGTCAGGGTTCGAAATCAGGTTGATGTTGACGTTGTGCTTCCAAGCTCCCTCTTCGGCCAGCTTGTAAGGGCCGTTGCCGATGGGGTTCTCACCGAATGCCGCAATGTCGTCATAGGCGACCGAGGGCAGCGGGAAGAACGCCGTGTAACCGAGACGCAGTGGGAAGTCGGACTGGGCGTTCGAAAGAGTGACGGTGAAGTTCAGGTCATCGACGACGTTCAGTCCCGTCAGAGGTTGGTCAACGTCATAGCTGAAGCCCTCGATGGCCTCGTAGAAGTAGCTGTTCAGTTGGGCGTTGGAGAGCA
>JBLHYZ010000143.1:0-3573 GCA_047631115.1 Alpinimonas sp.
AGAAGACGATAGGCCTTGACCATGATGACGGGGTCGTTGTGCTTGACCGAAATCTTGAAGTCATGAAAATCGTGTTCCTCAAACAGGCTGGCTTCCCAGACAGCGCTCTCAACGAGTGCCTCCGGGGTTGCCTTGCCATATTTTTCCATTAGGCGAGGATCGAGTGAACCGGCATTAACGCCGATCCGGATGCTGACGCCCGCAGCCTTGGCCCGTTTGGCGATCTCGCCGACCTGGTCGTCAAATTTGCGAATGTTTCCGGGGTTTACCCGAACAGCGGCGCAACCGGCATCAATCGCGGCGTAGACATAAGCGGGCTGAAAGTGAATGTCGGCGATAACCGGAATCTGGCTCTTCTTCGCGATGATCGAAAGAACTTCGGCATCGTCACGACTGGGAACAGCAACGCGAACGATGTCGCAACCAGATGCTGTTAGTTCAGCAATCTGCTGCAGTGTCGCATTGATTTCTGTGGTCGGAGTCGTGCACATTGACTGCACACTGACTTGAGCGTCTCCACCGACGAGTACCTTGCCAACTTTAATCTGGCGAGACTTGCGACGGGGAGCAAGAATTTCTGGTTTTTTGGGCATTCCCAAATTGATTGCGGGCACGAGGACAAGCCTACGACGCCGGGGAACTATCTCGGCACACTAGCCGAGAAAATTCACTGGCTTGACAATATCCGCATAAATCAAAAGTGCACTCATTCCCATCAGGAGGATGAAAACAACAAATGTCAGAGGCATGAGCTTGGCCGTATCGAACGGACCCGGATCAACCTTTTTGCGCAGCTTCGCCCAACCTCGGCGGATGGACTCCCAGATGGCCCCCGCTATATGGCCCCCGTCTAGAGGCAGAAGAGGAATCATGTTGAAGACAAACAGAGCAATGTTGAGCGAGGCCAAAACGCTGATAAGCGAGGCGACTTTGCTCTGAACGGGCAGGAGGTCGGTGCTAGCAATTTCACCAGCAACACGGCCAACTCCGACAACACTGATGGGACCATTGATGTCGCGCTCCCCGCTCCCGAACGCCGCGTCAGCAACCCCGCCGAGGCGTTCCGGGAGGTTGGCGATGACATTGGCGACACCTGCAATGTTTTCCCCCATTGCCGGCAGAACAGCGGTAACTGGCTGTGGAACGAAGTCTGGTTTGGGCCCAATGCCCACAAAGCCGACGGTACTCACGACCTGGGTGCCGTCTGGCCTGAGAACGGGGGTTCCTTCAGTTGTGTATTCCAGGCGTTCGGTAGCCACTGGCGTAATGGTGAGAGGAACCTCGACACCGTCGCGCAGCACAACGGCGGCAAGTGACCTTCCCGCCGATTCGCGAATGATGGCCGTGGTCGCGTTCCAGTCCGACAGTGGCTGTCCGTTAAACGACACCAAGGTGTCACCAGGAAGAATTCCTGCGGCGGCTCCCGGAGCAACCGGGTCATCCTCGGTGCAGGTCGTTTGCGAAGAGGTGGCGGTGAGAACGCATTGGGAGACCGAGGCCACGGTGTTGGTGGACTGGACCTGCCCAAATCCCATCAAGAGGATGGAGAAGAGGACGAAGGCAATCACCAAGTTCATGAAGGGGCCGCCCAACATGATGATGATGCGCTTATAGACGGGCAGATGATAGAAAGCTCTGTCTACAGAGGTCTCCGTCATGCTTTCGTCGCTGGCCTCCCTGGCGTCTTGAACGAGTTTGCCCATGAAACGGCGGGTTTTGGAGTTGGAGATTGCAGCGGCTTTTCCCGGCGGGAACATTCCCGCCATGGAGATGTACCCACCAAGCGGAATTGCCTTAACGCCGTACTCCGTCTCGCCTTTCGTACGCGAGAAAAGGGTCGGGCCAAATCCGATCATGTACTGGCGAACGCGAACGCCAAACAGCTTCGCCGGCACAAGGTGACCGATCTCATGCAAAGCAATTGACACAGCCAAGCCGACGACGAATATGACGACGCCCAAAACAAAAAGCCACACGTTTTCCACGTTCATTAGGTTAGTGGCCATCTCTGACAATCTGCCCAAAACGGAAGGGGCCTCAGTGGGCAGCAATAACCTCAGCGGCACGCTCTCTGGCCCACCGTTCGGCCTCGAAAACACTGTCACGGGTCAGCGCCCCAGAGGAGGGAGAGTGCTCCCCCACGACGCGTTGAATGGTATCGATGATGTCGAGGTAGCCAATTGTGCCGGCATGAAAAGCCATCACGGCTTCTTCGTTCGCCGCATTGAACACAGCGGGAAAGGTAGCTCCGGCCGTGCCCACTTCTTTGGCCAGCCGGACAGCCGGGAACGCACCCTCATCCAGGGGCTCAAAAGTCCACTGTTGTGCAGCGGTCCAGTCCAGCGGCACACCAACGTTTGCCACACGGTTCGGCCAATCAAGGCCCAGCGAAATGGGCAATCGCATGTCGGGAGGTGATGCCTGCGCAATCGTGGATCCGTCAATAAATTCGACCATGGAATGAACGATTGATTGCGGATGAACGGTCACAGCAATGCGGTCATAGGGCACATCGAAGAGAAGGTGCGCTTCGATCACTTCAAGCCCCTTGTTCACCAGCGTCGAAGAGTTGGTGGTGACCACCAAACCCATGTCCCACGTGGGATGCGCCAATGCCTCGCGCGGGGTTACCTTCTTGAGCGATTCGCGCGAGCGACCCCGAAACGGGCCACCGGATGCCGTCAAGACGAGTCGCGAAACCTCGGCGCGGGTGCCCGACGCCAGACACTGAGCGATTGCCGAGTGCTCGGAATCCACGGGCACAATTTGGCCCGGTGCTGCCAGTGCGGTGACGAGTGAACCACCGACAATTAGGCTCTCTTTATTGGCCAATGCGAGGGTCTTGCCACTCTCGAGGGCAGCGAGGGTGGCCCCGAGGCCGACGGATCCGGTGATGCCGTTCAAGACGACATCGGCATCTGTGTCTCGAACCAGCTGTTCCGCCTCATCGTGACCCACAGATGTTGCCGTCACGCCAAACTCGGCCGCCTGTCGCGCCATGTCATCGCGGTTGGACCCCACCCCGAGTCCGACCACCACGAAGCGATCGCGGTTGGCGCGGATGACGTCGAGAGCTTGGGTACCGATAGACCCCGTTGAACCAAGAATTATTATGCGTCGCACACGGGTTATTCTTTCATCCCTTCGTCCATTCCGAGGCGCGAAAGGCTTTCTTTTCTGGCATGGCGGATAAGATAGTGGTATGTCTGACACGCTTACACACCCCACTGTTGTTGCGCCAATTGCCGAAGAACGTCGCGTCGTAACGGCGATTCCTGGCCCGCTGTCGGCCGCTATGCATGAACGACGTAAGCACGTCGTTCCCCCCGGTGTCGGAGCGGCTCTTCCGGTCTATATTGACCGCGCTCACGGCTCGATTTTGGTCGACATTGATGGCAATCACTTCATCGATCTTGCCGCGGGCATTGGCGTCAATACCATTGGCAGCACCAACGACGCCGTTGTTGCCGCCATCGCCGCTCAAGCCGCAAACGTCATTCACACGTGCTTTACGGTCACTCCCTATGAGGGCTACATCCGCGTCGCGGAAATTCTCGTGCAACGCACCCCCGG
>JBLHYZ010000144.1:0-3514 GCA_047631115.1 Alpinimonas sp.
CTCGACAGATAACGGCGCGATATTCCAGCGGTGTTCACCAGCAGCGAGGTACACGCCGTCGCCGCCGAGCTTGATGACTGCTAGTTGAACACCGCCACTGAGTAAAGCATGAGCGGCTGTCTCGGGATCCCGCGTTCCCAGGGCCATCTCGCACTCGTCCAGATTGCCGACAACCACTGTTGATTGACTGATTGCGAGGAGGCTCATTCGCCGCGACGTCTCGACATCGGGCCAGAGAGCTGGCCGGTAGTCGAGGTCAAGAATGGTGTGTCCAGAACGACCGCGTTGCGTCAGCCAGGTGATGGCAGCCTCGGCCGTTGACCCCTGGGCTAGAGCGCTGTGACTCATCCAGAAAACTCCGCAGTCGCGCACCTGCTCTGGTTCGAGGTCAGAGGCCTGCAACGTGGTGTCGGGAGCTCCGCTGCCCCGGTAAAAAGTCACCTGAGGCGTCTCTGCAGGGTTGAGGGCCGTCATGGCCAGCGGCGTTTGCCCCCCCGCGTCAATTCCCACGTGGTCAACGACGACACCCCAGTCTGTGAGCTTGTGCTGGACAAAGGAGCCAAAGCCATCGCCACCCACTTTTGTCACAATGGCTGCTCGTCTGCCCAACCGGGCAGCGGCGACAGCGACGTTTGTCGGGCTGCCGCCAACGGACTTCGTAAATGACTGTTCTCCGTCAAAACCGACGCCATTCTCCACCGCGTAAAGATCAACACTGATCCTGCCGACGCAGATCACTTCGAGCGCACTCACGCTACGGACCTTTCTGTCAGGGTGGGAGCGACGATGTTCCGCAGGTACGCCAGCGACGACTGCACTTCTTGCCCTGGCCCTTCTCCCTCGGGGGGCATAGCGCCCGAAATCGCCATGTCTTGCTCGATGACGTACATTCCTTGATAGTTCAAGGCCTCTAACGTCTGGATAACACCAGCGATATCGACATCACCACGGCCTAAGGGAGTAAAAAGCCCTGCCTGGGTTGCATTCTTGAGCGATATGTCACGTGCCAAAACGGCGGGAACCATGTCCAGTCGAACATCCTTGAGGTGAACGTGCCCCACACGATCAATGGCGTCTTGAGCGAACTGAACGGGATCAACGCCACCGATGGCGAGGTGGCCGGTGTCCAAGCACCAATTGACGTCACAGGCATCCAAAATTCTGTTCACGTCGTCTGCGGTTTCGACGAGAGTCTGCACGTGGGGATGAAGTACTTGGACGAGGCCATACTCGGCGCAAATGTAGTCAACGAGAGCAAGCGTCTCGACCATGTGGCGGTGTTCGGTCGTTGTAAGGGTCTGAGGGATCGACCACTCATCATCCATGATCGCGGCGGAGATCATGAATTTTGCACCGGATGCAGAGAGAAGCTGTGCCGTTTCACGAGCGTGACGGAGCGTGGCCTCTCTGCGGGATAAATCGTGTGGCTGGATCGGGGTGAATCCGCCCGACAGCGTCATGTTGAACTCCTCGAGGAGGGCCTTCACCTGTGACGGTTCTTGAGGGAGAAACCCGGGAGCCCCCAGTTCGGTTGAAGCAAAACCCAGGTCAGACATCTCCTGAAGGACGCGTCGTGTGGGCAGCATGGCACCCCAGCCGGGAACCTCGCAGATGCCCCAGGAGATGGGTGCCGACGACACGCGTGATAAAAAGCTGCTCATTTTTTGTTCCACCTCATCGTGTTTGGAGCGTTCCAAGTAATGACGTAATACTTGCACACGAAATGCCCAAGCGCAAGAAAGCTTGCGAGATATTAAGCGGGCACGTTGTGAGTGCCCCTGCCCAGGGCCAGCAGAGAAGACCGGACGGTAAATCTTTGTTTAGACAGTGCCTTCAGGGGGAGCGCTGCTGCGTCGAAGAACCAGTTCGGGAGCCAGGAGAGCTTCGGTCCCTAGGGCATCGGGATGAGCAATGCGGTGGAGCAGTGCTTTGGCAGCCGCAATCCCCGTTCCATATCCCGCGGCGTCGACGGAGGTCAGATTGATATGACCAATCCCCGCCAAATAGCTGTTGTCGTAGCCAACAACGGATAAGTCTCCGGGAATAGAAAGACCAAGTTCAAAAGCAGCATCTAATACGCCCACGGCTGCAAGGTCGTTCACGGCAAATATTGCCGTTGGTCGATCGGACTGCCTAAGAAGATTCAGAGCGGAAGCATGGCCTTGGCTCTCGGTATTTCCGCTGCGGGAGACATCTGGCCGGAGGCCGTGGGAGCGCATTGTGGCTATGTAACCCTCCTCCCGGAGCCTCGCGACATGACCACTATCACCGGCGACATGGGCGATTTTGCGGTGGCCCAGGTCGATGAGGTGTTCAACGGCCATACGCGCACCGAGAGCATCGTCGTTGGCAACGACGTCGACGCCAGGGAGGGAAAAATTCCTACTGCTAAGGACCACGGTCGGGGCCTTTCTCGCTGCATCCTCTAGGTCCGCAGTCTGAGGCATGGTTCCCGCGAGAATCAACCCATCAACATTGCGATCAAGAAATGTCGTGACGATCGACTGGCCGCCTTTTGTTCCCAAGCGTTGTTCGCCTAAAAGCATATGCAGGCCGTTTTCAGACAGGACGTCATTGATTCCTCGGAGGGATTCCAGAAACCATGGGTTACGCATGTCGTTCAAAATCACACCAACGGCTCGAGTTCGAACCTGAACCAAGGACCGCGCCGCAGAGTTTGGGCGGTAGTCGAGCGCTTCGATGGCTGTCAAGACGGCTTCGCGTTTTTGAGGACGAACAAGGGGGGACTGGTTGAGGACGAGCGAAACGAGGGACTTAGAGACACCCGCGTGCCGGGCCACGTCGACAATTGTCGCTCGTCCCGAACGTTTTTCTTCCATGAGGGGCCCCTTCGCGTTGCCGACAACTCTTGACGGAGAAATTACCCCGCTATATGCTCACTATAGTTTGGAACGTTACAAATTGGCCCGGTGACATTTTTACCACGCTAACGTGTAACCGCGCATGATGGCTCAGGCAGCTGTCTGAGCCAGAGATTATTCGCTTCTCCGTCATTTCTTATTTTTTTACGTGTCACTGTGAAAGGGACCTTTGTCATGACCAAAATTTCTCTTCCCCTCTCGCGTGTCCCGGACCCCATGGATGCTCCTATTTTGCGGTGGGGAATCATGGGTCCAGGCTGGATTGCCGATCTCTTCACTCAGTCCCTTCAAGCTCACACGAGACAAATTGTCTCCGCAGTTGCGTCGCGATCTCTCGAACGCTCAGAGGTCTTTGCTCGCGAACACGGCATCCCCTCCTTCTACGGAAGTTATGAAGAGCTTGCTGCATCGGACGATGTTGATGTCGTCTACATCGCTACTCCTCACAATTTTCATCATTCAGCCGCTCTGATAGCCCTTGCCGGCGGCAAACACATTCTCATTGAGAAGCCGATCGCGTTAAACGCTTCTGAGGCACGCGATATTCGTGATCGGGCCGAGGCCGCTGGCTTACTTGCCGCTGAGGCACTCTGGAGCTTCTTCTTGCCTAAGTTTGATGTCGCGCGGCAAGT
>JBLHYZ010000145.1:0-3503 GCA_047631115.1 Alpinimonas sp.
ATCGACAACGGTACCGGTCGGCATCACAATTTCGCGCACGCGGCGTCGGCCATGGCGATCCAACTCGCAATGCACGACCATGTCAATACTGGAGGCAACGGTCGGCATCACAAAGGAGGCGTCAATGTTTCGCCCGGCTAACAACGGCAGTGTGCACAATTTGGCTAAGGCATCGTGGGCACTGTTGGCGTGAATCGAGCAGGCACCCGGAAGCCCACTGTTCAAAGCAATGAGAAGATCGAGACTTTCCGCCTCTCGCACCTCTCCCACAACGAGGCGATCGGGACGCATGCGCAGGGCCTCCTTAATGAGGCGACGCAGATTCACTTCTCCTGTTCCCTCGAGGCTTGCCTGTCGGCACTGCATAGCCACGACATCCCGAGACGACAGGCTCAACTCGAACGTCTCTTCAACCGTGACAATGCGCTCGTTGGGCCTGGCTGCCGAGAGGAGCGCATTCAACATGGTCGTCTTGCCCGCCTGAGTTGCGCCCGAGACGAGAACATTCAGCCCGGCCAAAACACACATTCGCAGGAACTCACTCGAGAGTTGAGTGAGCGATTCCCCTTCGACGAGATCACTCAGGCGCCTGATATTGCACGAAAACTTTCGAACATTAACAGCCCAGTGTCGGCTCGTGATGTCGGGGATGGTCACGTGCACACGCGAACCATCCGGCAGCGAGGCATCAACGAACGGACTCGAGAGATCTACGCGACGTCCCGAGTTTTGCAGCATCCGTTCGACAAGTTCATGCACCTCTGTCTCTGTCAGAACGAGCGACGTGAGCTCGGCAACTCCGTTTCTAGCGACGAAGATTCTGTCGGGAGAGTTAATCCAAATCTCTTCGATCTCCACATCATCCAGCAGCGGCTGCAGTGCCCCCAGCCCGGTGAGCTCGGCCATGATAACGGCCAACGCGCGTTTCTCATCTGCAAGCGAGTGCAGGCCGGTGCCACTGCCATCTTCTGCTGCGCGACGCAATTCATCCCGAGCCATCGCCTCAACATCGAGAAAGGGCGGAGCGGTCCCCGCCGAGTGCACGCGGCCACGCACGGCTTCGATGATGACAGCAACGGAATCAGGCATGCTCCGAAGTGTGTCGGCTGCCAGCCAGCACCGGGGGAAGTTATCCACACTGCGCAACGATAAACTAGGGATGCGTCATTCGCGGGAGTGGTGAAATTGGTATACACGCCAGATTTAGGATCTGGTGCTTTCGAGCGTGAGGGTTCAAGTCCCTTCTCCCGCACTGCATAAGTCACAAGCCTGAGATTGGTGTTGAAAAGTGCTTCACACGGCCGTGCTCGACACCCAGCTGACGGACTTCGTGTCTACGGTGGGAGTCTTAGTCTTTTACCTAGCCGTCTGGGGACTCGTATTCGCCGGGACTGGTCTGTTCGTCGGCGTATTCATCCCCTTCATAACGGGTGATTCTTTGCTGTTTGCCGCCGGGCTCGTTACCGCCGCGAATCCCAACCTCAACATTTGGATTCTGGCCGCCGGAGTTGGGCTTGCTGCCTTTATCGGGGATCAAGTTGGTTTTGTTCTCGGACGGCACCTCGGGCGTCCCTACCTCGATCAAAAGAGCGGTCCGCGCATGCAACGAATCATTGGTCGAACCGAGCGGTTTTATAACTCCTATGGCTGGTGGTCTGTGGTTGTTGCCCGCTTTATTCCCTGGGCGCGTGTCTTTATTCCGTGGATTGCTGGCATTGGAAAAATGAACTACTACAAGTTCCTCACCAGCAATCTGGTGGGGGCCCTCGCCTGGGGCGTTGGCCTTTCTTTGACAGGATATTTCGCTGCGTCAATTCCTGGAGTGAAGGCAGCCGCGTACATCATTGCGGCCTTCTTCATCACAGCCTCGCTCGTCGTTGGTTTTCGCACCTGGCGCCTGGATCGCCGGGAGCGAATTGCCAGCCAAGGCCGGTAAACTTCGGCTATGCATAGTGCCCTGATTCCGTGGCTAGACCCGGCCACACTCATCGATGGTTTTGGCCCCTATGCGCTTTTGGGCGTGGCCTTCATTGTCTTCGCTGAGACAGGCTTGCTCATCGGTTTTCTCCTCCCTGGTGACACCCTTCTAATTGCCGCCGGTGTTCTGACCGTAGAAGACGCCTTCAGCGTCAACATCTGGGGGGTCTGCGGGGCCATCAGCTTGGCCGCGTTCCTGGGAGGCGAAATTGGCTATTTGATTGGCCACAAAGCCGGTCCCCGAATTTTTGAGCGGCATGAAAACGGCCTCTTCAGCAAAAAGAACGTCGAACGCACCAACGCATTCTTTACACGCTATGGCGGCATGGCCGTCATCTTGGCGCGCTTCGTTCCCATCGTTCGCACGTTTGCCCCCGTTGCCGCCGGTGTCGGGCATATGAACTATAAGAAGTACACGCTCTACAACCTGATTGGCGCCTTGCTCTGGGGCACCGGCTTGACCATGATTGGTTTTGGTGTCGGGCACATTCCCGTCGTTGCAGCATTTGTGCAGAACTACATTGACCTCGTTCTCTTGGGCGTTATTGTCATTGTTCTCATTCCCACCATCTTTCATTACATCCAAGCTGTCGTGAAGGGTCGCAAAGAAAAGGCCGCCCACGCTGCGAGAAATGCTGAAGGAACTCCCTCGGAGAAGCTCGTTCTCGACCCTGACGTTTTTTCGCAGAAGCACGATGGTGCACATGAAGCCGACACAAAGTAATGTCGGTCGAGGTTCTTCGACTCACGGCATTTAGCAACGATCCCGACGGTGGAAACCCTGCCGGCGTCGTGCTGAATGCAAGCGGCTTGAGCGATGCGGAAATGCTCGCTATCGCCGCCGAGGTTGGCTACTCAGAGACCACTTTTCTCGTTGCCCGACCCAAAGACGGGGCCAACGCCTTCGATATTCGCTATTTCTCTCCCGTAGCCGAAGTCGACTTCTGTGGTCACGCTACGATTGCAGCCGGCATTGCGCTGGGCCAGATCAACGGGCCGTCAACCTATGAGTTCAACTCGAATGCCGGCCGACTCGAGGTCGAGGTCTTCGAAAACGGGGACGACCTCGTCGTCACACTGATTTCTCCCCCCGCCTCGGTGCGTCCTCTTTCCGAAGACGTTCTCGAGCTCCTACTGGAAGCACTCGACTGGGACATCGAAGACCTTGACCCACGTTTTACTCCGGCAATCGGTTTTGCTGGCAACGCTCATCCGGTATTGGTGGCCGACTCGCGTGACCGCCTCGCCGAGTTGGACTACGACTTTGATGATCTGCTGGAACTCATGACCGTAGAGGGCTGGGCAACCATTCAGCTGGTGTACCCAGACGAGGGTGACCCCAGCACGCGCAAATGGCATTCCCGCAATCCTTTTCCTATCGGTGGGGTTTATGAAGATGCCGCGACCGGATCGGCGGCCGCAGCCTTCGGCGGCTATCTCAGGCAACTGGGCGTTGCTGGCATCGGAGACCAAATCCAAATACTTCAAGGAGACGACATGGGGCGCCCCAGCCTCATTCTGCTGAC
>JBLHYZ010000146.1:0-3495 GCA_047631115.1 Alpinimonas sp.
TTGCTGCAGCTTTAGCCTGCTTGACGGAAACGGCAACCGCATTTTGCACTTCACCGATGTCAACGCCAATCAGCCGGGCAAGCTCACGGGTATAGCCCGGCTTCAGCGCAACATCACGAATATCAACGACAACGGGAGCTGCCTCTCGAAGGGCCGCGATGCGCCCTTCGACGGTGTCGAGATTGTAGTTTTTCAGAATTTGGCGAACGACGAATTCAAACATGGGTTGCTTGCTGTCAATCAGATCGCGAACGGCTTGTTCACCGCGGGCCAAACGTAAATCGCAGGGGTCAAGCCCTTCGGGCGCGACGGCAACGAATGTCTGAGCGGAGAATCGTTGTTCCTCGGCAAAGGCACGCATCGCCGCTTTGAGGCCGGCTGCGTCCGGGTCAAAAGTAAAAATAACTTCACCAAGGCCGGAGTCGTCGCCCATGACTCTGCGCAGCAACTTGATATGGTCCACCCCGAAAGACGTGCCGCTGGTGGCAACCGCAGTGGTGACACCAGAAAGATGGGCCGCCATCACATCGGTGTAGCCCTCAACGACGACGACTCGACGGTTCTTGGCAATATCTCGCTTTGCCAGATCCAGTCCATAGAGAACCTGAGCCTTATGGTAGACCGGGGTTTCTGGAGTGTTGAGGTATTTGGGGCCCTTATCGTCGTCAAACAGTTTCCGGGCGCCGAAACCGATGGTTTGACCTGTCACATCACGAATGGGCCACATGAGGCGGCCGCGAAAACGATCGTAGACGCCCTTCTCCCCCTCGGAGAGAAGTCCGGCAACCAGCTGCTCTTCCCGCGAAAATCCCTTGGAAAGCAGGTGATCGCGAAGTTCATTCCAGCTCTTAGGGGCGTAGCCGATGCCAAACCGCGCCGCAACAGCGCGGTCAAATCCTCGTTCGCCTAGAAACTCGCGCCCAATTTTTGCGCCGGGGGAACCAAGTTGAGCAATAAAAAACTCCGAGGCTGCTGCATTGGCGGCAAGAATACGGGATCTGTTTCCCGACTCGTTTGGTTTACCGCTACCTTCTTCGTAATGCAGTTCAAAGCCTATTCGGGACGCGAGGCGCTCGATTGATTCGGTGAAGCTGAGGTGATCCATCTTCTGAACGAAGGTATAGACGTCTCCGCTCTCGCCGCAGCCAAAACAATGGAAATATCCAACCTGAGGGCGAACGTGAAAGCTTGGACTGCGCTCGTCATGGAAAGGGCACAGACCCTTCATGGAACCAACACCAGCGCTCTTAAGAGTGACGTAGTCCCCCACGACATCCGCAATGTTTAGACGGGATTTAACTTCCTCTACGTCTGCTTGGCGAATGCGCCCAGCCACTAAGCCACGACCAAACGTTGGTACCACGCCAAGGCGGATTGATCCGTGAGACTAGCGACTTGATCGACAATAACCCGGCGTTGTTCACCATCATCGGACGTTTTACGAAAGTCGTCGGCGAAGGCGTGGTCGAGAGCGTCGGCGCCACGGACAACAAGCTCATCAGCAAGCTCCGTCAAGACCTCGCGCTGGTGGGTGTACATGGGCTGGCGAGAATTTGTCGACATCACAAACGCCGCAACGATGCCCTTAAGCACGTTAATCTCCGCTTCGATCTCCCGCGGAATGACGATGTTGCCACCGAACCGCACCAGTGATGTTTGATCATGCGTAGCTCGTGTGGCGTGCACCGCGGCGTGAGCAAAGCGACCAATCAATTGGCTCGTCAAATTCTTCAAGCGTGCCTGGGCTGCCCGAGAGCCGTCCCACGTGTCGAGCCACACCTCGAGGGAGTCCAGGCGATCGAACGCGGCGATGAGTTCGTCATGGGAATGCTCCCCGCCGATCCACTCAAACATCGAGTCAACGAGCTCGTCGTGGTTGACCCGTGCGCCAAGCGACCGCACATCGACGTAGCCGTTCACCACGGCATCTTCGAAATCATGCACGGAGTATGCGATGTCATCCGAGAGGTCCATCACCTGAGCCTCTATGCAGCGTTGACGGCTCGGGCTGCCTTCGCGCATCCACTCAAAGACCGCAACATCATCCGCGTAGAAGCCGAACTTCTCTCGGCCGGAAGGGTCAGGGACGGACTGCTGAGCCGGCCACGGATACTTCGTGCTCGCATCAAGGCTGGCACGCGTGAGATTGAGCCCAAAGCTGTGACCGTCCGAGCCAAAAACTTTTGGTTCCAGGCGGGTGAGAAGCCGCAGTGTTTGCGCGTTGCCTTCAAAGCCACCGATGTTTGCTGCCCAATCAGATAAGGCCCGTTCTCCGTTGTGGCCGAAAGGTGGATGGCCAATATCGTGGGCGAGGCACGCGGTGTCGACCACATCAGGATCAAGTTGCAGTCGCCCCGCCAATTCGCGGCCAACCTGGGCTACTTCGAGGGAATGCGTCAACCGGTTTCTAGCGAAGTCGACTCCCGCAGTGGGGCTCAGGACTTGCGTCTTGGCCGAAAGGCGGCGAAGCGCGCTTGAGTGGAGTAGACGGGCCCGGTCGCGGGCAAAATCGCTGCGCCGTGATTGGTGGTTCTCGGGCAACATGCGCTCGGCATCGCGGTCAGAATAGGTTGCCGTTCGATCTGAGGCGGTCGTCAGGGCGTCTAGAGAAACTGCCGTTGACTCACCCACCGCTGGCCTCGATTTCAGCCCCCGCCACAGTGCACTGATCGTTCTCACTCAATTCTTGGGAGTCCAACCACTTATCGGGCAAGGCTGTTCTTTTAGGCGTTCCTGCTCGGCCTCGGGGGCCCTCGGCGCCTTCTCCGGGGTAGGGCATGGTCCAGTCCAGCTGGCCCAACAAATCATCTAGGTGCTGAAGTGACGTCACCTGGGCCATTTGAGACCGAAGCTCCCCCCCCACCGCATACCCCTTGAAATACCAGGCAATATGCTTCCGGATATCGCGGCAGGCGTGCTCTTCACTGGGGAAAAACTCCACGAGCAATTCGGCGTGACGCCGAAGCGTTTGTGCCACATGACCCAGATCGGGAGCGGCGCGGGTTCCTGGAGGAATCAACCCCGCTCGTTCGCGGAAAGCAGCGGTGAGATCGGCGAACAACCACGGCCGACCGAGGCACCCGCGCCCCACAACAACACCGTCGCAGCCTGTTTCATCCATCATTCTGAGGGCATCTTCAGCAGACCAAATATCTCCGTTGCCCAAAACGGGAGTGGACGTAATGGCGTTCTTGAGCTCGGCAATAGCGTTCCAGTCCGCTTGACCCGAGTAAAACTCGCTGGCTGTTCGACCGTGAAGCGCTATGGAGGCTACTCCCGCACCCTCTGCTGCCTTGCCAGCTTCGATAAAGGTGAGGTGGTCTGAGTCGATGCCCTTGCGCATTTTGATTGTGAGGGGAACATCGCCCGCGGCTTTTACGGCTTCTTCAACGATGTTGCGAAAGAGAGTGCGCTTCCACGGAAGAGCAGCGCCTCCCCCCTTGCGGGTGACCTTGGGCACCGGGCAACCGAAGTTCAGATCGATGTGGTCCGCAC
>JBLHYZ010000147.1:0-3481 GCA_047631115.1 Alpinimonas sp.
AGCGGGCACCCGTCACCAGCCTGAGTTCGAAGGAGGCTGTTGGGCGCGTGGTGGTCTCCACCCGCGCGGATTCCAGCGAAGCGGCCTCCGCCGGGGCAAAGGCCGTGTCGTCCAGATCTGGCTCAATAACGGTGTCGTCAGCAGACATCGCCGTGTTATCCGACGCAATCACGGTGTCATCCGCAGAGATCACCGTCTCATCGGCCGAAATTACTGTGTCTTCGCCGTCTCCACTCATAAGAGCAAATTTACTCGCCGATGAAACTCATCACGTGCTTAATGCGCGTGTAGTCCTCGAAGCCGTAGGAGGAGAGGTCTTTTCCATAACCCGAGTGCTTGAAACCACCGTGGGGCATTTCGGCCACAATCGGGATGTGGGTGTTGATCCAGACGCATCCAAAGTCCAACCGCTTGGCCATGCGCATCGCACGACCGTGGTTCTGAGTCCACACCGACGAGGCGAGGGCGAAGTCCACGTCGTTGGCCCATAGGAGCGCCTCTGCCTCGGTTGTGAACTTCTGTACCGTCATGACAGGTCCAAAAATCTCTTTCTGAATGACTTCATCGGTCTGTTTTAGACCCGAGACAATGGTGGCTTCGTGGAAGTAGCCGGCAGTGCCGATCGCGTGTCCGCCGAGCTCAATAGTGGCGTTATCGGGCAGGCGCTCGATAAAACCGGTGACCTGCGCGAGCTGGTTGACGTTGTTGACCGGTCCAAATAGGTTGCCAGGAGTTTGGGGCATTCCCGTAATGGCGTTCGCCGCGGCGTAGGCCACCAGTGCGACAAGGAACTCGTCGTAGATGCCCTCCTGCACAATGAGGCGTGTGGCGGCCGTGCAGTCCTGACCGGCGTTGAAGAAGCCCGCCGCAACGATGCCTTCGACGGCAAGGGCGACATCCGCGTCATCAAAAACGATGACCGGGGCCTTGCCGCCCAGTTCGAGGTGCACTCTCTTAAGGTCAAGTGCAGCGGACTTTGCCACCTCCATGCCCGCGCGCACACTCCCCGTGATGGCAACCATCTGAGGAATCTTGTTTTCGATCATGGCGCGTCCGGTATCCCGGTTGCCCGTCACCACGTTGAAGACGCCTTTGGGCAAGAATTCCGCTGCCACCTCAGCCAAAAGCAATGTGGATGCGGGCGTGGTGTCCGAGGGCTTCAGCACGATCGTATTTCCTGCGGCGAGCGCCGGCGCAAACTTCCACACGGCCATATTCAACGGGTAGTTCCAGGGAGTAACTTGACCGATAACACCGATGGGTTCGCGGCGAATCATGGAGGTGTGGTCCTTCATATACTCCCCTGCGGACTTGCCCTCCAGGTTGCGTGCTGCTCCGGCGAAGAATCGAATCTGATCGACAGAGGGCATGATTTCGTTTTCTACGAGGCTGTCGCGAGGTTTTCCGGTGTCTCGCGACTCGACATCGGCAAATTCCTCGGCCCGGGCCTCTATCGCATCCGCAATGCGAAAGAGAGCGAGTTGACGCTCGCCGGGAGTGGACTCGCCCCAGGTCTCGAAAGCATTCGCTGCAGCACTGTAGGCGGCGGCAACGTCGGCGGCAGAGGACACGGGGCTGGTGGCATACGTCTGAGCGGTTGACGGATCAATGATCTCGAGCCGTTCATCACCCGTTGCCGACACGGAGTCACCATTGATAAAGTTTTTCAATTCGTGGGTAGTCATAGGTGCGTTGGCTCCTTAGTTTCTTCCATCCTAGAACGTCACTTCGTCTGTGTCCTGGGGTAAATGCCCTTGATTTCGCAGTTTTATCTCTTAAAAAGTGCGGTTTCACTTGATTTGCCTACTTTCTACTGCCAGAATCGTCACATGAATCCCAAGACCCGTGCTGTACAGCTTGATGACGTCTCCAAGGCGATCATCGAGCAATTGCAGTCCGACGGTCGACGCTCCTATGCCGAAATTGGCAAGGCCGTGGGGCTCTCTGAGGCCGCTGTTCGCCAGCGTGTTCAGAAGCTCACCGATTCGGGCGTCATGCAGGTCGTCGCTGTAACTGATCCAATGCAGCTGGGATTCTTTCGTCAGGCCATGATTGGGCTTCGCTGCACCGGCGATACCCGCGTCATTGCCGACAAGCTGGCAGCCATGCCCTCTGTCGACTATGTGGTACTTACCGCCGGGTCGTTTGACATCATGGCCGAAGTAGTCTGCGAGTCAGATGATGATCTCATCACGCTTCTGAATTCGGAGATCCGCAACCTCGAGGGCGTTGTCTCAACCGAGACTTTCGTCTATCTCAAGCTGCACAAACAGTTGTATAACTGGGGAACGCGATAGGACGCGATAAAAAATGGCTCTATTCAAAACAAAGGCAGCCAAGACCGCTGCTGCTAAACATGCCGCTCCCAGCGACCATGTGGTTGCCGACACTCACGTGACGGCTCCCGTATCACTGGACCCCATCTCTGACATCCACGACGATTCGCCCGGCATCGGCGACGCCGGAACCTTCGCGGCTGGATTCGATAACGAAGATCTTCAGAAGAAGGCCAAAGATCACCTCTGGATGCATTTCGCACGCCAGTCGGTCATGGAACAGAACGGCGTTCCCATCATCGTCAAGGGTGAGGGTCACCACATCTTCGACTCGCACGGCAAGAAGTACATCGATGGCCTTTCCGGGCTCTTCGTTGTCGCCGCCGGACACGGGCGCAAGCGCCTGGCTGCCGCTGCTGCCAAGCAGGCGGAGGAACTCGCGTTCTTCCCCATTTGGTCGTATGCACATCCCGCTGCTATTGAACTTGCCGACCGCCTCGCTGACCTCGCGCCCGGCGATTTGAACCGCGTTTTCTTCTCCACCGGAGGTGCCGAGGCTGTTGAGACCGCGTTCAAGCTGGCCAAGCAGTACTGGAAGCTCATGGGCAAGCCCATGAAGACCAAAGTAATCTCGCGCGCGGTGGCCTACCATGGCACCTCTCAGGGGGCTTTGGCAATCACTGGCCTTCCTGGCATGAAGCAGATGTTTGAGCCGTTGGTTCCCGGTGGATTCCGCGTGCCCAACACCAATTTCTATCGTGCTCCCGAGCACGGTGACGACCTTGAGGCCTTCGGCTTGTGGGCTGCCAACCGCATCGAAGAGATGATTGAGTTCGAAGGCCCAGAAACGGTTGCGGCCGTCTTCCTCGAGCCCGTTCAGAACTCCGGTGGAGCCTTCCCGCCCCCTCCTGGATACTTCCAGCGTGTGCGTGAGATATGCGACAAGCACGATGTGCTTCTCGTGAGCGATGAAGTTATTTGTGCGTTTGGTCGCATCGGAAACTACTTTGCGTGCGACACGTATAACTACGTTCCCGACATGATCACGTGCGCCAAGGCCATGACCAGCGGTTACTCGCCCATCGGCGCAACGATCATCAGCGACCGTATCTACGAGCCCTTCAAGCACGGCCAGGTTTCGTTCCCGCACGGCTACACCTTCGCGGGTCACCCCGTGTCGGCCGCTGTGGCACTCGAGAACCTTG
>JBLHYZ010000148.1:0-3480 GCA_047631115.1 Alpinimonas sp.
GAGGCTGCGGGATCAGCGGCACCATAAATGGCGCCGCCGGCTACGGCCACGTGGGCCCCAGCACTCTGAACAGCGGCGATGGTCTCGAGGCTGACGCCTCCGGCGACGGAGAAGGGAACCTTCGAAGATTCGCCGTCCGCGAGGAGGGTTTGGAACGTGAAGCCTGCTTCAGCCTGCTCATCAAGCCCTGCATGCATTTCTACGAACACGGCGCCGAGGCTGGTTACCTGCTGAGCGCGTGTGACCTTGTCGGCAACACCGATGAGGTCAACCACGATACCTTTGCCGTGGGCCTTGGCAGCCTTGACGGCACCAACGATTGTGCTGTCGCCGGCGGTTCCCAAGACGGTCACGTAGTCGGCACCGGCAGCGAAGGCGATGTCGGCTTCCAGCTCGCCGGCATCCATCGTCTTCAAATCGGCGAAGACAAGCTTGTCGGGATGAGCGGACTTGATGGCCGTAATGGCACGAACGCCTTCGCTCTTGATCAGTGGCGTGCCGAGCTCAAGAATGTCAACGTAGGGAGCAACCTTCGCGGCCAGCTCGAGAGCAGCCTCGGTGGTGAGAACGTCCATAGCAACTTGTAGTTTCATGATGTTTCCTTATCTATTGGGGCGGGGATGAAAAGTAGAGGGTGGGGGTTGTGGGGTTATTCGAGATTTGCGTGCGTCGGCCAAATGTCATCGGCGGTCTTGCCCGATTGCTTCCACATCGTGTGAAAGAGGGCGTCGCCGACGAGCATGGTCGACTGTTCGAAGAGACCGCCGGCATACTGCTCGCTCAACGCACTTCCGCGATCGAGTTTTTGCGCCGCCGGAATGGTGACGGTGATCGTTGCCATGGCTCCGAGGGGCGAATCCGCTGCCGTCGTAAGGGCAATGACGTGTGCGCCGGCGGCGAGAGCGGTTTTCGTTGCTCGCACGACGACGCCCGTGGTTCCCGAGCCGCTCGCGACGAACAAAACATCACCCTGAGAAATGGCCGGCGTTGTTGTCTCGCCCACCACGTGCACGGTGAGGCCCAAATGCATGAAACGCATGGCTGTCATCTTCAGGGCCAAGCCTGAACGGCCAGCGCCCAGAAAGAAAACGCTCTCCGCGGTGCGTAGCAACGCGACAACCTCGTCAAACTTATCTGTTGAGTTCTCGGCCAGTGCGGTGATGACGGTTGACGTTTCCCGAGCGAAGAGCTGCAGAGATTGCGTGACGGTTGTGGTTGACATATTTCAATTATTCCGACGCTCGGGTAGGGGCATAACGGGCCAAAAGAGGAGTTTTACCTACTCTTTTGGCTAGGTAAGGTCACATGTGGGTAGTCTGGAAGCATGCTTAACCCACCCGTTTCGCCTTCATTAGTAGGGCCGTCAGCCGATGCCCCCTCATTCGATGCCCGCTCATTCGATGTTCTTGACGGCCTCGCACTGGTTGCCGGCAGCGCGCTGCTGGAGATCGCGGCCAACCTCTCAACAGTGATTGCGCCCCTGATTGCGCACTCGGCATTGGTAATCTTCACGGAGGACTGCTCGGGAAGGCCGCAGAAGAAAGCCGGCGATCCGGCGATCACAGAGCGTGTCAGCATTGCCGAGCTCGACATCATTCGGGCCGACGTTGCCGAGCGCGGAGGCGTTGTACCGTCCATGACGGCAACCATAGCCGGGACCCCATATTCCTTAGCCGCTTGGATTGCCAGCACCGGTTCGCTTCTGGTCTTGGTGGAACCTGTGCGCATAGCAGCGACAAGCGAGCCGGATACTTTCACGGCAAAGGTTTGGGAACTGGGTGCCCTGAGCATTCGTCAGCAGGTTAAGGCGGCTTTGCCCGACTACCTGCGCGATTCCCGCATTGCCTCTACCGAACGCACGCGCATCATCACGGAGCTCACCGATGCCCACGCCACCACGCTGGAACTGTTGCTGGCCATGCTCCGGTCGAGGGAGACCTCCGACATGGAGGCGAGGCGCTCGGCCACGGATTTCGCGGCAAGTTCAATGGTTCGCCTTCGCGCCGTTTCTGATCGCGACCGCTCCCTCTCGGAGGAGCCCGTGGCCCAAGCCTTCGAGCGGCTTCGCGAAGACCTGAGACCCTTGGCTCGTTTCGGCGACCTCGATGTCCAGTTTGTTGAACCCCCAGTCAACGGGCGAGCGCTCCCCGGTGAAGTAGCTCACGCGGGACGGGCCATCGTGAGGGGGGCTGTTCTGGCGCTCGTTGAGCAACCCGGTGTTGGTCGAGTTCGCGTGCAATGGGACTGCGATGGCAGCAACTTGCTCATCAATATTCGTGATGATGGCCCGGGCACGTTGACGTTGGACACCCCAAGTGTCAGGCAGCTCTCGACTCGCATATCGGCGTTGGACGGCCAACTCAGCATTGCCGCAACTGAAGGGTGGGGTTCCGACATCGTTGTGGTTCTTCCCCTCGATGCTCCGGCCGTCTCCGCACACACTCCCGGGGAGTGGGGTCTTACCGCGCGTGAATTTGAGGTCTTCACCCTCGTCGTCCAGGGCTCCCGCAATCGTGCCATCGCCAACAGCTTGGTCATCAGCGAAAACACCGTCAAGTTTCATGTCGCCAACATTCTCAAAAAAGTTGGAGCGACAAATCGTTCCGAGCTCGCGGCGCTCGTGCGCACCTAGCCGCCACTCAGTTCCTCAACGAGAAGTTCCGACATAAAAATTCGCCCCACGAAAAAGCGGTACCCCCGAACCTTTAGCTCCGAGGACACCGCAATCAGTGACGTCTTACTTGACAGACCGCCGACGGGTTGCCCTCACAACGGCGGCACCCATCAAGGCGAGAACGGCTCTGCGGCCCGCGAGTCCAAAGGTGATGGATCCCGGTGTTGATACCCCCGTGTTGGCCAGGGGCGGCTGGCGCTGTTCGTGCTGGCGTCGCCACCGAGGATGTATCCCTCAGGATCACGCGTCAGAATCTTGTTACCGGAGCCATCGGTAGCATCGCTCAGGTCAGCCTTGGTCCAAGCCCCAATGTGATTGTCGTCGTCAAGGCGAGAGCCACCGTCGTGACAGCGCCGAGTGTGATTTTTAGTTGTTTTCATGTTCTCCTCTGTATCAGTTTTACGAGTAGTTGTTAAGAAGAGTCGAGTTGCTTTAGTCAAAAAATTCCTGAATTTAGTCCAGGGACCCCCCTGTAGGCAAAGAAGTGAGAGGGACATTTCGCGCGGGCCGACGGAGAGATGCGGGAGGCACGAAAATTGCCCCCCACCCTAGCAAGGGCGAGAGGCAACATTCGTCTGGAGGGAGGGTCTTTAGGTTCGGAGTATCGATCCACCGCTGCGCTTGCGCGAGAGGGCGTCGATGGTGGCAGCTGCGACCAGCACTCCGCCGGTGACGAGAAAGTTGATTCCGGCGGGAAGGCCGATGAGGCCCAGACCGTTATCGATGATGGAAATCACGAGGGCGCCGACAATGGCGTTCATCATGCGACCGCGACCACCGAAGAGGCTGACCCCACCCACGACCGC
>JBLHYZ010000149.1:0-3452 GCA_047631115.1 Alpinimonas sp.
GAACACGTTGGAGGAGGATTTCGACGAGCGACGTGCCAACATCATTGCTTCAACAACGGCCGTGCTCTCATCGAGCATCGAACCATTCGCCGTTGTTAATCCGGTGAGGTCGGTGACCATCGTCTGGAAGTTGATGATGGCTTCGAGGCGACCCTGAGAGATCTCGGGCTGGTACGGCGTATAAGCGGTGTACCAGCTGGGATTCTCAAACACGTTGCGCTTGATGACAGCGGGGGTAAAGGTGTCGTAATACCCTTGCCCAATGAGCGAGCGGCGAACCGTGTTGAGGTTGGCCAGCTCGCGCAATTCGGCGAGCGCCTCCTGCTCGGTGGCAGGTGCGGGCAAGAGGGACGTGCCCGGTGCCCGAAAACGATCCACGTGAATGGACTCCGGTATGGCCGCCTCGATGAGGTGCTCAATGCTGTCATACCCCAGGTGCGCGAGCATGGTGGCTTGGGCGGCAGAGTCTGTTCCGATGTGACGTTGGGCGAACGCGTTCGACATGTGTTCCTTAACGTTGTGTCTTGATGGTAAAAGTTGTCTTAGTCGCAGGGACGGCTATTCACCGGGGCCGCTATTCGCCAGTGAGTGCGTTGTACTCGTCAGCGCTAAGCAAAGCGGGCATGTCTGTGATGCTCACCTTGATGAGCCATCCGGCACCGAAGGGATCGTCATTGACGAGTTCGGGGCTCGCGACAACGCCGTCGTTGACTTCCAGGATCGTTCCCGATACCGGCGCATAGAGCTCCCCGACAGATTTGGTCGATTCGATTTCACCGACCACCGTTCCCGCCACGACAGCGGCGCCGACCTTGGGGAGTTCTACAAATACCACGTCGCCCAGCTTCTCGGCCGCGTAGGCAGTGATGCCGACGACGGCACTGTCGCCATCAACCTTCAGCCACTCGTGCTCTTCGGTGTACTTCAGTTCCTGTGGGTTAGCCATTGTCAGTTCTTCTCTCTGCGATAAAAGGGCAATTGAGTGACGGTGTAAGCAATTCGCGTTCCGCGAATATCAACATCGACAACGGTACCGAGAGTCGACACCGAGGGATGCACGTAGGCCATCGCCACGGGGTAGCCCAACGTAGGCGACAAAGCGCCAGAGGTGATGAGCCCTACGCGAGTGTCTCCGTTGAATACTTCGTAGTCGGCGCGAGCGGCGCGCTTGCCTTCGCCCACCAGGCCTACCAAGACCGGAGCATCTTCGGGAACGCCCCGCTCGGTTGCCGCTCGGCCCACAAAGTCGCCTTCCTTGGTGAGCGCAACCACGCGACCGAGTCCCGCTTGAATGGGAGCAGTGTCGAGCCCCAACTCGTGACCATACAGCGGCATTCCTGCTTCGAGGCGCAGGGTGTCCCTGCACGCCAGACCGGTGGGCACAAGACCGCGACCTTCCCCTGCTTCGCTCAACGCACTCCACAATGCTGCGGCCTCGCTCTGGCCAATGTAGAGCTCGAAGCCGTCTTCACCGGTGTAGCCGGTGCGACCGATGAGCACAGGGTGCCCCAAGAAAACGGCGGGGAGGGAGAAGTAGTACGTGAGCGTCTCAAGCGTGGGTTCGGGTCGAGTTCGGGCATCCTCAGCGAGCGAAAGGCCGACGGTGTGCACGAGGATCTCGAGCGAAGCGGGGCCCTGAACAGCGATGAGCGAGGTCGCATCCGACTCATCTTCAACGGTGACATCAAGTGCTCCAACACGTGCGGTAAGAGCGTCGACGGCGGCAAAACGGTTGCCGGCATTGGCAACGACAAGAAAGCGGGTTTCTTCTAGACGGTAAACAACGAGATCATCGATGATGCCGCCGTCTTCGTTGAGGAGCAGGCTGTACTTTGCTTGCCCCAGCTTGATTGCCGAGAGCTTGCCAGCGAGGGCGTAGTCGAGGAAGGCTGCGGCCTCCGGGCCATGCACCGCAATCTCTGCCATGTGGGAAATATCAAAAATACCGGCGGATGTGCGCACGGCGTGGTGCTCGGCGAGGTCACTGTCGTAGCGAACAGGCATCTGCCAGCCGGCAAAGTCGGTGAAGCTGGCGCCCAGTTCTTCGTGCAGGGCGTTCAGCGGGGAATAACGAGGGGAATCAGACATGAGTTCTCCGTTCGGTGCAAGACCAACGATAAGGAACTCCCCCTCTGTCATTTGTGCCTGAGAGCTTCACCGTTCGCACGTGTTGAGTGCGAATCGATTTTCACCGTGGGCGAGGCGACTTGATACATCGTCTTCTTTTCAGAGTGGCCTGTTCGAAGCGGTAGGGGTACCTGAGAGATTATCGGGGAGGATTGCTCCTTCGGTGTTCGTTTAAACGAACTCTCCCGCATCGTGCAATTGGCCAAGTATTCAGTTGTGTCCCCAGCATATCGCCAAATTCCCAGCTCACAAGTGACGCTGGAGGTAGCGTTTAAGTCAGAATGACACTAAGCTGTTTTTTACTTAGAGTCTCAATGACTCTTTCTCGTGAGGAGGTGCGATCGTGAGCGAAGTTGTGTCACCGAATTTGGCCGTCTCAACTGTCATTTTTAGATTGCGCCCGGGGCCGCACGGAACGAGTGAACTGGCCTTACCTCTGGTGCGTCGCATTCGAGCTCCCTACGAAGGTCAGTGGGCGTTGCCCGGTGGCCCGCTGAATGCCAACGAAGACTTGGGACAAGCAGCCTCGCGCACGCTGCTGGCAACGACAAGCCTGCAGCCTCGGTATCTCGAACAGCTCTACGCTTTTGGACAGCTGGACCGCTCGCCCGACGAGCGCGTCGTCTCGATTGTCTACTGGGCCTTGGTCGCCAGCGACGAAGCGAATCGCGCCCTTAACAACGAAAACGTTCAGTGGTTTTTGGCCGACGACGTGCCCGAGCTCGCCTTCGACCACACGCTCATTGTCGAATACGCCCTGTGGCGCTTGCGCACCAAGCTCGAATACAGCCAAATCGCACACGGGTTCTTGGGTGAAACGTTCACGCTTGCCCAACTCCGCGACGTTTACGAGGCCGTACTTCAAAAGCCCCTAGACCCGGGAAATTTTCGACGCACCATGGAAAGCAGCGGAACGGTCGTTGCCACCGGCGAGCGCCTCTCCGGCACGCCACACCGACCACCGCAGCTCTTTAAATACGTCACGTCACGTGACCAACGCGATCAGGGGCCGCTCTCGCGCCTCACCGCGCCCAGCACGCTTGCCCACGCAGCAGCGACATCCGCCGTTATTGCTGCACCTTCGATTCTTGTAGCTTCAGGGGAATAATAATGACAACTTCTGCTTCCGTCAACGACCTCATTCAGGTCAGCGTCGCTGGGTCAACACCCGAAAGCGTCTGCAGCGCAGATCTCGCGAAAGGACCCTGGGAATTCGACGTCGAACCGCCCAGTTACGGTCCTGGCTCGTCGATGGGTGACGTCATTCCCACCGGCTCTCCGGTGCAGGGCGGTCTCCCCGCTGAGTACAAAACCGCCACGAACGA
>JBLHYZ010000150.1:0-3450 GCA_047631115.1 Alpinimonas sp.
GACGGTTCTCAACGGAGACCGACGAACTGGATTTACATGTGTCATGCGCTTTTCATCAACTTTCCCTGTAGGTATTCTATGTGGAACGCCAATGCGAAGAGCCTGAGGACGCAGACAAAAACCCTCGGCATTTTTGTGCCGAGGGTTTTTTGTAAAAAAGCAGGAGTTAGCGGTCGCGCTTTTCCTTGATTTTTGCCTTCTTGCCGCGAAGATCACGCAAGAAGTAGAGCTTGGCGCGACGAACGTCGCCGCGGGTAACAACCTCGATGTGGTCGATAACAGGAGAGTGAACGGGAAACTTTCGCTCCACACCTACCTGAAAGCTGACCTTACGAACGGTAAAGGTCTCGCGGACACTCTCGCCGGAGCGGCCGATAACGATGCCCTGAAAAACCTGAATACGAGAGCGCGTGCCCTCGATGATGTTGACGTGGACTTTGACAGTGTCACCGGCGCGGAAGTCGGGAATGTCGTTACGCAGTGTTGGTGCGTCTACGGCGTCAAGAATGTGCATGATTAATCGCTCTCTGTCTCCGCCATAGGTCGAACACGGGTAATTGGTTGGTGATTGGTTCGTGCTGATGCGTATTGCTCAGACTCCCCTATGGCAGAGTCTGGCCGCGGCACAGTCCCTTATCTTGCCACGAAAATGCTCCGTGCACAAAGCGACGAATGTCAGTCGCTCAGCGGGTCCGTCAGGAGGTCCGGGCGAACCCGTGCAGTGCGCTCAACTTGCTGCCCGTGACGCCACTGTGAAATGGCTCCATGATTGCCTGAAAGCAATACCGCAGGAACATCGAGCTCGCGCCAGCTCGAAGGCTTGGTGTAACTCGGGTACTCGAGCAAGCCATTCTCATGGCTCTCTTCCACCAACGATTCGGGGTTACCCACCATGCCCGGGATGAGCCGACCAATTGCTTCAACCATGGCGAGAGACGCCACCTCACCGCCGTTGAGAACGTAGTCACCGAGGGAAATCAGACGCACACGTATCCGTGCTGAAAAGTGGTCGACAACGCGCTGATCAATACCCTCGTAGCGGCCGCACGCAAAAATAAGCTGGCTTTCGTGGGCGAGCTCACGCGCCATGGCTTGCGTGAATTGCTCGCCGGCCGGCGAGGGAACTATCAGGACTGGTCCGCCGGAAGGGCTGCCACCAGTAGTAGTAGTGGTGGCAGAGCCTTCGTCTTTCAAAATACCATCGAGCGTCTCGCCCCAGGGCTCAGGCTTCATCACCATTCCAGCGCCACCGCCATAAGGCGTGTCATCTACCGTGCGGTGCTTGTCGTGGGCCCCATCGCGCAGGTCGTGGATGCGCGTGTGAATCAGACCGCTGACACGAGCCTTGCCCAGCAGCGATACGTCGAGGATGTCAAAGAACTCAGGAAAGATCGTGACAATGTCGATGCGCATTTATACCTCAGTCGAACCCTTGGCGGAGTTCTCGACATCGTCTTGTTCGGCTCGAGGGGGTGCCGTTGTTGCGAGAAGTTCGCTGTCGTCGTCTTCAAGCTCTTCAAAAAGCCCCATGGGCGGGGTCAGGGTGACGATGCCGGTCGTCATGTTAACCTCGGGAACAATGGCCTTCACAAAAGGGACCATGACCTCACCGTCGGCCGTCTTCACGACGAGAAGATCTTGGGCCGGAAAATGCTCGACACGAGCAATCGTGCCGACATCGACTCCGTCACGCACAGCTCGCAGGCCGGTGAGTTGGTGGTCGTACCAAGCTTCAGGGTCATCGGGTAGAACAGAAGCGTCATGCTCGACCCACAGAATCGCCTTGATAAGAGTCTCGGCCGTTGTGCGGTCGGGAACATCTGCAAAGAAGGCAACAGGACTGGCGTTATACCAGCGCAGTTCAGTGAGCGTGAGGCTCTTGCCATGCCAGGCAGACTCAACAGGAACCTGCAGAGAGAAGATTGCCCCAGGAACGAAACGCTTCTCCGGCTCGTCGGTGTAGAGCTCGACTTTAATGGCGCCTTTGAGCCCGTGGGCTTTCGTCAGGCGGCCGACACGAAGTTGGGTCTGCCGAGGATCTACAGTCACGACTAGGAGTCAGTGTCGACGACGTCAACGCGAACGTTGCGACCGCCTGCAAGAGCATTGACGACGGTTCGGATTGCCTTTGCAGTGCGGCCCGAACGGCCGATGACGCGGCCAAGATCCTCGGGGTTCACATGAACCTCGAGGACCTCGCCACGTGCGTTAGATCGTGCGGCAACCTTGACGTCCTCGGGATTCTCAACGATTCCCTTGACGAGGTGCGAAACGGCTGCTGCCAACATTGTGCTTAGGCCTTTTCCTCGGCAGCGGCCTCTTCGGCTACTGCTTCAGCTTCAACCACGGCCTCTTCGGCTACTGCGTCAGCAACAACCTCTTCGACGACGGCTTCAACTGCTGCTTCAACAACGGCTTCTTCGACAGCTTCGACAACTGCTTCAACAGCAGCTTCCTCAGCGACGACGTCTTCTACGACGACCTCAACCTTGGCGGGAGCCTTCTCTGCCTTGGGGATCAGAACAGGCTTCTTCTTGGCATCAATCTGGAAGACAGGCTTGGGCTCTTTGACCTTGACGGTGCTAACAGCATTCTTGTCACCCTTGAAGATGCCCCAGTCACCGGTGAGCTTCAACAGTGCGGCAACCTGCTCGGTTGGCTGTGCGCCAACGCTGAGCCAGTACTGGGCACGGTCTGACTTGACCTCGATGAACGAAGGGTTCTCGGTGGGGTGGTACTTGCCGATTTCCTCGATAACACGACCATCGCGCTTAGTGCGCGCGTCTGCTACGACAATGCGGTAATAGGGTGCACGGATTTTACCCATGCGCTTCAAACGAATTTTGACAGCCACAATTCTCCTGTGAGTCTGAGTTGGTGAAATGAACTGACGGCCGTGAGCGTGGGGGCACACTCGACAGCAAGCTCTAGGGTTTCGCACAGTTATCTGATTAGAGGGTCGGATATCAGGCGAACTCGACTTCTTATTCTGGCAGATTGAGGGGCAGTTCGCTAATCGGATGCGTCGCCGGGGGCTTGTCGCCCGTTTTCGCTTCGCTATGAGGTGCCATGCTAAAGAATCAGCATTAACCAAGGAGTTCTGCGTGCCTGTTTACGATTTCTTTACAGATAGCGACCTCGTGCGCCCTCACGTCAGCGTTGAGGACGCGATTGTCATCGCCCAAACACTTTTTGGCATCGCTGGTTCAGCCACCGAACTTGGCAGTCAGCAGGATCGAAACTTTCTCATCGAGGCCCGGATTGCCGGCGAAGCCCAACGCTTTGTCCTCAAAATTCATAACCCGGCTTTTTCTCTCGACGAACTTCACGCCCAGGAGGCCGGCCTCGAATTTTTAGCGCAGCGCGGGATGGTTGTGCCTCTTTATGTTCCCGGTGTCGATAGCCAGGTTCGCCAAACGTGGAATGCGTCTGGCGTCCTTCTGCCAGTTC
>JBLHYZ010000151.1:0-3366 GCA_047631115.1 Alpinimonas sp.
ACCTTCGCAACGTGGCCGACTGTTTGGCCGATTTTTTGGGCGGGTGCGGGCAGCGACGACTCACGCCGTTCTTGCGGGGTGGGAACGCTCATAGTTGAGCTCCAAATGAATAGGGGGAATGCACCGACCGTGCTGGTGTACGTTCGTCACTCAAGCAGGTGGTGGGCACGTCGCGGGGCTTTCACAGCCAATTTGTGGATAACTCGCGCACATTCTCAGGAATGACTTCTAGCGTGCTCACTATGCGCTGGGACAATCTGTTTGACGACCTCGAAGCACAACTGGAGGCCGAAATCGACTGTGCTGAACAGTCCGTTCACGACGACGAGGAACGCCAACGCCAAGCTCAGTTGACGCTGCACGAACGCCTACGCAACGTTTCTCAGAACTCTCCAGAAGCTATCGGGCTCACCCTCGCAGCGAGGCGCGACGTGACCCTGACCCTGACCGTGACCATCCTGCGGCTTGGACGCGATTGGTGCGCAGTGGATGTGATTTCTCCTCCGGCACTCGAGGGGCACGCGCTTGTGCAGATTGCTGCTGTGGTGGCGCTGAACCCCACTGAACTCCAGGTGGCGGCCAGTCTCGGGCAAACCCTTGCGGGGCAGCTGACGCCTGTTTCTGACGTGACCCAGACGCCGAGGCTGGTTGACACGGTTGGTTTGGGTTTCGTCTTACGTGATCTCGCGAGACGAAGGCGGACTCTCGAGATTCACTCGCTCTATGGCGTCTTCGTTGGAACCCTAGATCGCGTCGGGGCGGATCACTGTGACCTTGCGGAGCACCGAGAATACGTCTCCAGGCGCCAGAGTAGCGTTCTGCGATACCGGGTCTTGAGCCTCGCAAGCATCTCGCTGGTTCGAATACTTTAGATGGCGCCGATATCGGCAAACTCCGATTGATGCCAGAGGGCACTGCGCCGCGCCATTTCATACTGATCATCGATGAAGGCCTGCACAACGCTGATATCTATGCGCCACGGTCCCCTTGTGCCAACACGAATCGCGATGAGCTCACCACGATGCACGAGGTTATAAACCTGCGTGACCGAAACGGTGAGAAGTTCAGCAGTTTCGCTGATTGAGAGGAATCTCCCGGGGGTGAAATCGTTCATGAACACAGCTTATTTTGAGGTGCCTTGCCGAGACCAAGATGATGACGAGGTGTGGATAACTCATTGGCTTTCACATCGTGCCCCACGACCATGTAGGGCAGCCCCTTTCATCACTGGGGCAATTGGGGAAGCACATGCGCAAAATAGATATTCGTTTGGTCATCGGTTTTATTTTGGTGGTGGCCTCGATTGCTGGGGTTTACGGTCTCGTCTCTGCTGCGGATCGCACGACAGCCGTCTTCGCGGCAAGCAGGCCTTTGGCGGCAGGGACCATCGTTCAGGCCCGTGACCTGGTGGTGGTTCATGTTCGCCTTGCGAGCGCCACGACGCTTTATGCGGGTGCGGATGATGTGCACAACGGGGCAGTTCTCTTGCGTGCTCTCGGCTCTGGTGAACTTGTTCCGGCCGCCGCGATCGGCTCAGCCCAGGACATCACGTCGACCACACTCGTTCTCAATCTTGGCTCGCAGCTTCCGGTGCAAACAGCGGCCGGCTCAATCGTGGATCTGTGGACCGCACCACAATTGGGGCAAAACACGTATGGCCCACCGACGGTGCTTGTGGCGCAGGCGCAGATTGCGCGAGTGATCGAGAGCAGCGGAATTGGATCCTCACAAGGCATCCACGTTGAAGTTGTCATTCCGAGATCAAAAGTTGCTGTGGTCCTCCAAGCCCAAGCCAACGGAGACGTTATTTCCCTCGTGCCGACGACGGGCAGCGGTTCGTGACTCGGGTCGCACTCTGGGTTGGTGGTTCCGTTGAAGATCGCCTCGCGACGGAGGTCGTCGGAGAAGGAAACGTCCTCGCCCTTCGGGCAACCTCGGGTTTCGACATCACGAACCTCATCAACGCGGGTGCGGTCGACATCGTGGTCGCCAATGCTCACCAGGCCAGCCTCACTTCGGCGCTCATCGATGCCTGTGACATCGCGGGCGTTCGCCTTATCGCCATCACCCGCTCAGATACCGACAGGCGCCACGCGCGCTCCCTGGACTTTTACGAAACCTGCCACTCCGACGACTCGTGGACGTCGATGGTGAACCTTCTGAGTGCGCCGCCGCTGGCAGGACAAGGACTCCCCGACGTTTCCTTTTTCGACATCACAAGCGATGTTCTGCCTGTGCCTGTGCCTGTGCCTGCGCCCGTGCCCGTGCCCAAGCTCAATGATCCACGGGGCCAAACAGACGAATCGGTTGCTGCGTTATCCCAAGAAGGGTCACCGTTATCAGGCACCGCAAATCCTCAAAGTAATCCGGCCCACACGCCGGTGGTTGCGGTCTGGGGGCCAACGGGGGCGCCGGGCAGAACATCGGTCGCCATTAATGTTGCGGCGGAGTTGACCGTCACGGGGCTCAACGTGTTGTTGATCGATGCGGACCCTTTCGGGGGCGCTGTTGCCACGAGACTGGGATTACTCGATGAGACTCCGGGCTTTGCAGCAGTCTGTCGATTGGCTGATCAGGAGCTACTTACACGCCACGAACTCCAGCGATTGGTGCAACATGTGGACCTTGGCGCCGTCAGTGGCGCCGTAATTGGCGAGGCAAGTGGCGCACCCCGGGGCTCTTTCAGTGGTGCCCGCACCGGCAAGAAAAGCACTCGTGTTCCCCTGCAGGTGCTCACGGGCATCATCCGTGCCGATCGATGGCCTGAACTCTCCGCCTCAAGGGTGACCCGCGCACTCGAAATATGCCGGGAAAACTATGACGTCATCGTTGTGGACGTCGGGTTCAGCATCGAAAGCGACGAAGAAATCTCAAGTGATCTTTTCTCCCCACGACGCAATGCCGCGACACTCACGATGCTCGGCGAGGCGGACACGATTCTGGCCATCGCCGAAAGTGATGTCCTGGGGTTGGCCCGGTTTCTGCGCGCATCAGCCGAGGTCCGGGAGCTCTTCGTCGGCACACCCTTCATCACGGTGGCTAACCGGGTGCGATCGGCCGCGACAGGTATCTCGCCGCGTGCTCAGGTGCGGCAAACGCTCGAACGCTTTGGTGGCTTGAGCGATATCGTGTGCCTCCCACATGACGACCGCGCGTTTGATGCTTGCTCTCTGGGCGCGGCTCCGCTGTGTTCCGTAGCGCCAAAGTCTGACGTACGCATGATTGTGCGCGAGCTGGCAGAGCGCATTGCTCCCGAAAAGTCTGCCCCTAACCAATCTCCTCCTGGAGAAAGTCCAAAGTCTGGGTCAAAGCTGTTTGCGCGGCGTCGAGGTTGAGTCGAAACTGATACTCGTGCGGCAGCGGTGG
>JBLHYZ010000152.1:0-3345 GCA_047631115.1 Alpinimonas sp.
GGCGTTAATGTGCATCCGCAGCCACAAGCTCTGCTTTTTGCCCAAGACAAACTGCTGATGCGTGCTCGCCTAGCAGAGCTGGGAATACCCGTTCCTGGTTGGGCTCGAGCGTCTACGGCAGCCGACGTTGACGCGTTTCTTCTGGAGTATGGCGGCCGCGTTGTGGCCAAGACGGCTCGCGGCGGCTACGACGGCAAAGGAGTGCGCGTCATTACCTCATCAGCCGAGGTTGATGAGTGGCTGAAACTCCTTGCCCCTGGTGAAGCCCTCCTCGTGGAAGAGCTCGTTGAGTTTCATCGCGAACTGGCGCAGCTGGTGGCCAGACGACCTTCAGGCGAGCTGGCTTTGTGGCCCGTCGTTGAAACCATTCAGCAAGACGGTGTCTGCAGCGAAGTCATCGCGCCGGCCCCTCGCTCCGCCGGCCGCATTGCCGACGTCGCTGCACAAATTGCTGCCGACATAGCGGAGGGTTTGAACGTCACCGGCGTCATGGCCGTGGAGCTGTTTGAAACAACGGATGATCGCATCCTGGTTAATGAACTTGCTATGCGCCCACATAACAGCGGGCATTGGAGCATTGATGGCTCTACGACGAGCCAATTCGAGCAGCACCTGAGGGCCGTTCTCGACCTGCCACTCGGGGCAACAGGGCTGACGCAACCCTTTAGCGTCATGGTGAATATTCTTGGTGGGCCAGAAGTAGGCGGGCTACCATCACGCTACGAGAAGGCAATGACAAGGCATCCCACAGCAAAGATCCACAGCTACGGCAAAGAATCGCGACCGGGCCGAAAGGTGGGTCATGTCACGGCCTCGGGGGATGACCTTGCCGAGGTTGCCTACCAAGCGCGTGGCGCGTCGGCGTTCTTCCAGCACTGACGCCTAACATTGGGCTCATGCCTGAATTGCGCCCGCTCGTCGCCGTCGTCATGGGTTCCGATTCGGATTGGAACGTCATGAGCGCGGCTGTTGCCGTGTTGAAAGACTTTAGTGTTTCCCACGAAGTCGAGGTCCTCTCTGCGCATCGCACGCCCGAGAAAATGATTGCGTATGGCAAAACCGCCGTGGCGCGGGGCCTCAAAGTGATCATCGCCGGAGCTGGCGGCGCCGCCCACCTGCCGGGGATGCTCGCGAGCGTGACCGCCCTGCCCGTTGTGGGGGTTCCCGTTCCTCTTTCGAAGCTGGATGGCTTGGACTCGCTGCTCTCCATCGTGCAGATGCCGGCCGGAGTTCCCGTGGCCACCGTTTCTATCGGCGGCGCGACCAACGCGGCACTGATCGCCGTCAAGATTTTGGCCACCAGCGACCCCGTTCTTCTGGCACGTCTCGAAGAATATGCGGAGGGCTTGGCCCTGAGCGTTGAAGAAAAGAACCGGGCGCTTAAGTCTCAACTATGACCATGCTCAGCCCCATGCGACACCCCGATACCAGTTCTGCGAAGGTCATGACAACCCGCGCCTGGTGGCTTGTCGTTCTCAATTTTCTGCTTCCCGGTTCCGCGCAGGCGATAGCCGGCAACAAGCGCCTCGGCCGTTTCGGGCTGCGAGCCACGCTGACCGCCTGGGGCTTTGTGGTCATTGCCTTCATCCTGTTCTTGCTGTGGCCGGCAGCAAGTTATTTTCTTGGCACCTGGAATGTCTCCCTTTTTCTCGGCCAAATCGCCATGTTTTTCTATGCGATTCTGTGGGTTGTTCTGACCTTTGACACGCTGCGCCTCGTGCGCATGGTGAAGACGACACCGCGCTCACGCGGTTGGATTGCCGGGCTTTCCGTTGTCATGCTCGTCCTGTCCGCCGGGGGCATTGCGTACGCCGGCACCCTGACGGGTGGTTTGAATGGCGCGCTTTCCAAGATTTTCGTGGCGGGTCCCACGCAGGAACCCGTGGATGGCCGCTACAACTTCTTGTTGCTGGGTGGTGACGCCGGCCCCGACCGCGAGGGGTTGCGCCCGGATACGACACAGGTGGTGAGCATCGACGCGGAGACCGGTGCGGCGACAATTATCGGTATTCCACGCGACCTGCAGTCCATTCCTTTTTCAGCAGATTCGCCGATGTTGACCGTGTACCCCGATGGTTATTCTCAAGATTCCGGCGAGTTTTGCACGCGCTGGGCGTGTCTGAACACCGTCTATGTGGCGGCTGAAATGGATCACCCCGACCTGTATCCCAACGCTGTTGCGGAGGGGTCCTCCCCGGGTATTGAGGCAATGAAGGATGCCGCTGAAGGCATCACTGGTCTAAAAATTCAGTACTACGTGCTGATCGATATGCAGGGTTTGAGCGATTTGATCGACTCCCTGGGTGGCGTGCAAATTGACGTCACTGAGCGCATCGCTATTGCCGAGCCTGAAACACCCGAAGACCAAGTAGCTGAGTGGATTGAGGTGGGTGTTCAACAGATGGATGGTTATCACGCCCTCTGGTATGCACGCTCACGCTGGAGTGGTCAAGGAGACTACGACCGCATGGTGCGCCAACAGCAGTTGCAGACGGCACTGCTCGAGCAGATGACCCCTGCTAACGCTTTGGCCAAGTTTCAGGACATAGCGGCGGCCGGTACCCAGGTGGTCAAGACCAATATTCCGCAGTCAATGCTGGGGTATTTCGTTGATCTCGGCATGAAGACCAGAGAAGCCCCAATGACAAAGATTGCTCTCACGCCGGCAAACACAGATTTTCCGGTGGACACCGAATACCCCGATTACGCGTCAATCCAGGCCTACATTCAGCAGGTGCTCTACCCTCCGGCACCAACAGAGACTCCGGCTGCGAACTAGCTCGCGTCTGAGCCCACATCGGTTAGCGCAGTGTTGAGGCGCGAACCTTCAAAATGTTTTGCACGGGTGGCGGGGCAACAGCATTTTCGTCTTCAAGCCTCCGCACCAAAAAATCTACCGCTGCGCGAGCGGTTTCTTCAGGGGCGAGGTCGACGGACGTGATCGAAGGAACCGCAAAACGAGTTTGTTCAGCATCAGATCCGGCAACAATCAAAATATCCCGAGGAACCTCGAGACCGCTTTCTTGGAAACGCGCTTGCAACCCGGCAGCACCTCGACCGGTCAAAAAATAGACGGCATCTGGTAGACCGCGGGCATCGGCCAACATGGCCTCGGCAACGGCGCGCCCACCAGACTCTCCGGTGCTCTCGTCCTGGTGATACACAATGGCGTCTTGCGGATGCAGAAGGAGCCACTCCTGGTAAGCCTGCATGCTGTCCGCAAACCACGCGTTGTCATCCGTGCCCGTGACGAGAGCAATTCTTTTGGCGCCCTGGGCCGTCAAATGCTCGAAGACAACCTTCGCGTCAGTCACGCCGCCCGATTCGAGCCAGTTTGTAAAATCT
>JBLHYZ010000153.1:0-3286 GCA_047631115.1 Alpinimonas sp.
TACTTGATCGATGACCTGCCTCGTCTGCTTCTGCTTTTTGCCAACGTTGCGGAGTGCACCATGAGCCGACACCGTCGTCAAGCGTTCGTCAATCATTCTCACGTCAACGTCAATCGATGACTGCACGAGGTGGGCTACGTCGAGGGCATCTCGCGTCGAGGCGGTCACGGCTCCGCTGAGAGCCAGTGGGAGACCAATAATGACTTCGATAACGTTCAGTCGTTCACACAGGGTGTGAATCTGAGCAACAAAGTTGCCGTCGGACCGCTTCACCGTGGAGTCTGGTGTCGCCAAAATTCCCTCAGCATCGCTCACGGCAACACCGATTCTGACGGTTCCGACATCAAGTCCAAGACGAACGCCCCGACGCATGATCTAGGCGCGAAGGTCGTTTAATATGCCCACAAGCGCTGCGCCGAGCTGATCTGGGTTGTTTCCGCCACCCTGGGCCATGTCATCGCGCCCGCCGCCACCACCGCCAAGAACAGAGGCCGCGGCCTTGGCGAGAACTCCTGCTTTGACACCGGAGGACCGGGCCAACTCAGTGGTTGCCACAATCACGCTGGGCTTTCCCCCGATAATGGTGCCGAGCGCAATCACTGCTGCTTGGGCTTGCACGTGATCACGAATACCTGAGACCAAGTCACGAAGCTCGTCTGCGGAGGAGACTCCCGTGATCTGTTCGACAATGCCCGTAACGTTTCCGACTGGAGCTGCCTTGGCCAAAAGTGCGGGAATCTGTTCACGTACGGCTTGCGACTCAAACTCGGCAATGCGCTTCTCGGCGGTTTTTAGACTCGAAATGAGGTCGGCAACACGTGTGGCTACCTGATCGCGAGGGGACTTGAGTGAGGCAGAAAGTTCACTGACGATTGCCCGTTCCGCAGCCAGGCTGGTAAACGCTTCGAGCCCCACAAGGGATTCAATTCGGCGGTTCGCCGAGCCCACCGATGCCTCGCTGACAATGCTGATGAGACCAATTTGAGAGCTGTGTGTCACATGGGTGCCGGCACAGAGTTCGCGTGACCACGGGCCTGCAATATCGACCATTCGTACAACGTCACCGTACTTCTCGCCAAAGAGCGCCATCGCACCCAGGCTCTTGGCCTCATCGATGGCCATCTCTCTGGTCACCACTGAGTGATCCGCCAGGATAGCCGCGTTCGAAATATCTTCAATCTCGCTGCGGGTCGAAGCCGAGAGGGCCTCGTTCCACGAGAAGTCCAAGCGCATGTAGCCAGCCTTGTTCAGTGAACCGCTCTGGTGTGCACTTGATCCCAATACTTGTCGCAAGGCAGCATGCACAAGATGTGTCGCCGAATGGGCTTGCGCCGCCTGCGATCGATAAAGCGGGTCGACGATCGTTGTTGCCACAGCACCAACCCTCACCTGGCCGCCCCGCACCTGCGCGGTGTGAGAAATGAGGCCTTTGATGGGCTTTTGCACATCCAGAACTTCGAGGTCGAACCCATCGCCAACGATGGAGCCGCTGTCTGACACTTGCCCACCAGATTCTGCGTAAAGGGCCGTTGCGGCGACAATAATTTCTACGACATCGCCGACTTCGGCGGCGACAACGGGTAGACCGTTCTTAAGGAGACCAAGAATTGTGGTTTCCGTTTGGAGTTCGTCATAACCTGTAAAGACTGTTTCACCGTGTGAGCGCATTTCTGCGTACACACTGAGGTCAGCGAGAATGAGCTTCTTAGCTTTTGCGTCTGCCTTAGCACGCGTGCGCTGAGCAAGCATGAGGGAGTCAAATGCCCCTCGGTCAACACTCAGGCCGGCTTCATCCGCCATTTCGAGAGTGAGGTCGATGGGAAAGCCGAAAGTATCGTGCAACAAAAACGCTGTGTCCCCAGCAAGTTCGGGCTTGCCCAACTTCTTCGTATCGGTGACAGCCACGTCAAGGATCGCCGTTCCTGCTGCGAGTGTCTTGAGAAAAGTTTCCTCTTCTCCATAGGCAACTTGAGCGATGCGCGAGTAGTCAGTGTCAACCTCGGGGTAGGCACTCTTCATGGCGTCCCGCGAAGCGGTGAAGAGCTCTGGAAAGGTGAGGGCATCAACGCCTAAGAGGCGCATCGCACGAACGGAGCGGCGCAGGAGGCGTCTAAGAATGTAACCACGGCCTTCATTAGAGACTGTGACGCCGTCCGCCATCAGCATCAGGGCGGAGCGAATGTGGTCAGCGACGACGCGGAGACGCACATCGTTCTCGTGGTTGGCTCCATAGGTGACGCCCGCAAGTTCAGCGGCTCGATCAAGAACGGGACGAACCTGATCGATCTCATACAGGTTCTCCACGCCCTGCTTGAGAAAAGCCACTCGCTCGAGGCCCATTCCCGTATCAATGTTCTTGTTGGGAAGCTCACCGAGAATCTCAAACTCAGTTTTGCTTGTGCCCTCGCCGCGCAGGTACTGCATAAAAACGAGGTTCCAGATCTCTATGTAGCGATCTTCATCGGCTACGGGGCCACCTTCGATGCCATATTTGGGCCCACGATCGTAGTAAATCTCAGAGCATGGACCGGCGGGTCCTGGCTGCCCTGTAGACCAGTAGTTGTCTTCTTTGCCACGACGCTGAATTCGCTCGTCTGGAAGTCCAGCCGTTTTCTTCCACAGAGCAATTGCTTGGTCGTCGTCTTCGTAGACGGTGACCCATAGTTTGCTTTCTTCAAAGCCCAAGCCACCATCGGCTTCGGACTTTGTGAGGAGCTCCCAGGCAAATTCGATTGCCTGCTCCTTGAAGTAGTCCCCGAACGAGAAGTTGCCGTTCATTTGGAAGAACGTACCGTGTCGAGTGGTCTTTCCTACCTCCTCGATGTCAAGGGTGCGGATGCACTTCTGCACGCTCGTCGCTCGAGGGTAAGGGGGTGGAACGAGACCAGACAAATAAGGAATGAATGGAACCATACCGGCTACGGTAAACAGCAACGTCGGGTCGTCGCTCACGAGAGACGCGGAAGGGACGACGGTGTGTCCGCGGTCAGCGAAGTACGTAAGCCATCTCTGGCGGATATCTGCGGTCTGCATTGTTCCTAGGTGGTGTGAGGTGTGAATGAAGGAGTTTCGCCTCAGAGAAGAGACGGGTGGGGCCTAGTTGTTGTTCAGTGCGCTGCGCAATTCCTCTTCGCGCAGTCGGTAACCCTCGATAATGGCCTTCTTGAAGTCACGAGACTTCGAGTCCATATCACTGAGAAAAGCTTGGCCTTGCTCAGACTTGCTCACTCGATGTGCGATGACAAAACCGACGGCGACGCCGACAATGAGCCAAAATATGTTCTTC
>JBLHYZ010000154.1:0-3252 GCA_047631115.1 Alpinimonas sp.
CTTCGGCCCTGTAGCCCCCATCGTCTCGTTCAAGGACGAGGCCGAAGCCGTGGCCATTGCAAACGACACCGAATACGGCCTTGTGGCCTACGCCTACACAAGTGACCTGAACCGTGCTCTTCGTTTGAGCGAGCGGCTGGAAGTGGGAATGTTCGGGCTCAATACCGGAATCGTCTCTAACCCGGCGGCGCCCTTTGGTGGGGTGAAAGCCTCCGGCCTTGGTCGCGAGGGAGGTTCCGAGGGTATCGAAGAGTATCTCGAGACTGTCTATATCGGCATTGCAGACCCGTTTGCAGAGACGTCGTAGGGATGATCGCGACTTCAGAACGCTAGGTCATTGCTAATGTCTGAGGAATTCAGCCTGCGGCCAGTGCTGTTTTCTGATTGACCAAGATGTTGTGCACGCGCTCGAGGCTCGCGTCGGTGCTGAGCGCGATTTCTGCGTAAACGTCACGCAATTGCGCGTAGAGGCCAACGGTGAGAGGGTTCGGCTCGAAGATCCCTTCGCGATGGACCATGTTGCTGGCGGCGGCGTCAAAAGTTGGGTAGAGGCCGCAGGCAACCGCGACGCTCATAGCTGCCCCGAGGCCGGCGGCGTTACGAACCTCGTTTCGCATCGTGGGAACGTCAAACACGTCGGCAAATATCTGCATAAAGAGATCGCTCTTGGAACCCCCACCGGAGAGCACCAGGGTGTTCAGGTGAATGCCCCGCTCCGCCTCCATCGCGACGATGTGTTCTTTCATGGTGAAAGCGATGCCTTCAAGAATGGCGCGGTGCATGTGACCGGAGCCGTGGCGCTCGTCGAAACCGATAAACATACCTCTCTTATGGGGCTGCGCCGGTGCGGCTAACCAATCCAGAAGGCACATCAGTCCATCGCTACCGGCAGGAACGTCCTCGGCAAGTGTGTTGAGATATTCGTCTCCGCTGATTCCGGCTCGGGCAGCCCCCTGAGTGACTTCCTCCCCTAAGAGATCGCGTAGCCAAGAAACCGTCCACATTCCCCGCCGAATGCCTGCACTCTCGAAAAGGTAGCGGTGTGGCTCCGCCGCAAAGTTGGAGAAGTAGGTGTCTGGTTCGGCCACGAACTCTTGGCCAACAACCATGCCCGCGATATAGGTACCCAACGAGATTAGGCCCGTTGTCTCATCACGCAGTCCGGCACCGAGAGCCTCGGCTGCCTTGTCGTTGGCGGTGTGCACCACGGGCAGTCCCACGGGAATACCGGTTTGCGCAGCAAAAGCATCGGTGACGTAGCCGCCAATTTCGCCGGGCATCTGCAACGTATATAGCTGCTCTCGCGGCACGTTGAAGGAATCAAAAGTTTCTGGATCTGTGAACCAGTCCCAGGTGGAGACGTCCATTGGCCAGGGGCCAATGTAGTTGGCGGCGGTATCGGTCAATTCACCGGTGAGACGCCCCATGAGATAACCGGAGGTGGTAGTCACGAAAGCAACGTCATCCTGCGTCTTCTCGTAGGGGCGTGACAAGCGCTCGTCCATCCAACTCTGCACGGGGGCAACGAGCATTCCGTTGGCATCGGTAAGCACCCGGCAACACCGAATCGTGCACAGGCCCACGCCAATAATGTCGGCGGGGTCACCGTCAAACATCTCCATGGCACGCGCTGCGGCCACAACGATGGAGTCATAAAGATCATCATCAGGATGCTCGACAACACCAGTGGAAGGAGTATTCAAGGGCAGCAGCGCCTGGCTGGCCTCGCAAACAATATGGCCGTCGGTGTCGAAAATAACGACTTTGGAGCTTTGCGAGCCCCCGTCGATTCCCAGAATGTATTTCTTAGTCACGATGAAATTCATGAGTCCGTTGCCGGCACTTAGCGCACCAGGTAACCCCCATCGACACTCAAAATATGCCCGTTCACGTAGTCCGAGGCTCGGCTACCCAAGAAGACTATCGCCCCCATCAGGTCCTGGGTTTCACCCCAGCGGTTGGCGGGAATGTGGTCGAGCACGCGCTGGTTTGTCTCAGGATTCGCACGCGTGTCGGTAGTGAGCTCGGTCGCGTAATACCCCGGCGCAATGCCGTTGACTTGAATTCCGAACTGTCCCAGCTCGTCACAGTGGGCCTTGGTGAGTCCCGCGATGCCGTGCTTCGTGGCTGCGTAAGCCGGTGAGTGCTGGCCGCCGAGAAAAGTGAAAACTGAGCCGATATTGATGATTTTGCCACTGCCCTGCGGGATCATGTGCAGCGCAACTTCGTGAGACATCTCAAAGGCCGCCGTAAGGTTCAACGCCACCATGGGATCCCACTGTTTGCGGGTGAATTTGGTGACATCCGGCTCATTAATGCTGCGACCAGCGCAGTTCACGAGGATGTCAACGCTGCCAAAAGCGGCGATGCAGGCATCGACAACCTTCTTAGGGTTTCCTTCCACCGTGATGTCTGACATGACATACGCGTACTGTGTGCCAGCGGCCTCGACCATCTTTTGAGTTGTGCCATCGTCGGGCATGATGCTCGCCGCGAGAACGTTGGCGCCCGCTTTGGCGAGGGCGACCGTGAAGGCCTGCCCCAGCCCAGTGTTGCCGCCCGTGACGATGGCGTTCTTGCCCGCAAGCGAGAAGAAGTCCATCTGAAAATCGGAAATGCTGACCTCAGCCATGGGTATTCCTTAGTTTCTGTTGAGTCCGAGGAGCCATTACTTGGTGAGGGGAAAGATGGTTCCGGCGTTCATGATTCCCTTGGGGTCAAACGCGGCCTTGAGGGTCTCGAGCATGTACAGCGACGAGCCATATTCCTCGGCCAAGAAGTGCGTGCGGTGCTTGCCCACACCGTGGTGGTGACACATCGAACCGCCGAGCTTGAGCGTCTCTTCTACAATAATGTTCTGGATAGGGTCGTGGTAGGTCGAGCGTTCCAACCGGGGGTCAACGTCGATCTTGTAGTAATAAACGAAGTACATGTTCGTTCCGTTGAGGTAGCTGTGGCTGGAGTGCCCACCGAGGAGGCTAAAGTCCGCTGAAATCTCGCTGCGAATACGGGCCAGCGCGTTTGTGTAGATGTCGTGAATGACGCTCCAGTTACCCGAGATCTCGGTGGTGAAACCGTTGATCAGGGTGTCGCGAATTTCGACCTTCTCCTCTTCGATTTTTGAGACGTCCCAGTTGAGGTTGTCGAACCAGTTCTCAATGAGAGCGTCTTCAACGCGGTCGGCACTGGCGTAGGCGCCCACGATCTCTTCGATGGCGGCACCGGTTGCATCGGCCATGAGCTTGGGGCCCT
>JBLHYZ010000155.1:0-3247 GCA_047631115.1 Alpinimonas sp.
ACGCGCGAGAAGCTTCAGCTCGAGTTCCTGCGCCTGCAGGAATCCATGGGAAAGACAATTGTTTTCGTCACCCACGATTTCGATGAGGCGTTGAAGCTTGGCGATCGCATTGCCGTTCTCGGATCGGGATCGCAAATCGTTCAATTTGATACTCCCGCAAACATCTTGGCAAATCCCGCCAACGAGTACGTTTCCTCCTTCATCGGGCAGGGAGCGGCGCTCAAGAGTTTGGCGTTGATCGCGGTTGAGCAGGCGAAGCTTCTGCCAGCCTCGGCGGCGACCTCCTCACTGCACTCGGTTGGGACCTTTGATAACTTGCGCACAGCCCTCGACCGGGTGGTTCTTGCCGGCGGACATCCCGTTCCGGTTCTCGACCTGGCTGAACGAGTGGTGGGAGCGATTGGGATCAACGAGATTTCCGATGCGCTCGGAGTGGATGTTCAGAGCCTGAGCCCAGAAAAGGCTCTGTGATTCTGCCGTGACGAATCTAGCGGAAACTCAAACTCAGCTTCTGAGCGTGCAGAAAGCGCCTCCTGCCAAGCGCTTTTTCACGCTGAAGCGCCTCTACACGCCAATCCTCGTTGTCGCTGCTCTCGGCGGACTCCTTATCTTCTTGGGAGTGCGCGGAGAGCCCGACAAAATTGAGGCCTTTGCTCTCAACTGGCCATACATGATGGCTCGTGTCGGGGAGCACATCGTATTAGCTCTGACGGCGACGCTTCTGGTCGCTATCATCGCAATTCCCGTTGGCATTATTTTGAGCCACACACGCAACCGTTGGGTGCGAGGTTTCGTCTTGGGCATCGCCAACATGGGGCAGTCGACTCCTGCCGTTGGTGTCATTATTTTGTTCGCTTTGATTTTTGGCATTGGGGTTCCCACCGCCATTTCCGCGCTGGTGCTGTATGCCCTGCTTCCCGTGCTTCGCAACACGATGGTGGGAATTTCCCAAATTGACGCCTCGGTCATCGAATCTGCGCGGGGAATGGGCATGACAACCATGCAGATTTTGAAGCGTGTGGAGTTGCCCCTGGCTGTTCCCGTGATCTTGGCCGGTTTTAGAACGGCACTCGTCTTCAGCGTTGGAGTGGCTACCATTGCAACGTTTATCAACGCGGGTGGCCTCGGCGAGGCCATCATCGTCGGGCTCAAGCTGAGCCGGCCATCGGTGCTTATCACGGGCGCAATTGTCGTCTCGTGCATCGCGCTGCTGATGGATTGGCTCGCAGGACTGGCGGAGGATCGCCTCCGTCCAAAAGGTGTCTGAATCCGGGGTTTTAGTGATTCAGCAAAATATGATCCAACAATTACTAAGGAGCAGTAAATGAAACGCAGCATGAAAACTATTGTGGCGTCGTCGATTTTGGTTGGTAGCCTCGCGCTTGCCGGCTGTTCGGCTGCGACAGGAACCGACGCGACTGCGGGCAACGATGCCCCCCTCTCTGGGTTGACAGGAACCGTCGGCGCCAAGGATTTCTCTGAGCAGTACATCTTGGGCAACATGGTGAGCATCCTTCTCAACGAGAACGGTGCCGACACGAACTATCAGACAATCGTTGGCTCCGCCAATGTTCGCACCGCCTTGGAATCTGGTGAATTCATGGGTTACTGGGAGTACACCGGCACGTCGTGGCTCGCCTACAACGCTCAGGACACTCCTGTCGTTGGGGTCAAGGCTCAGTACGACGCTGTCAAAGAGCTCGACGCTTCCAACGGTGTGGCCTGGCTCGATGGCGCACCCTTCAACAACACGTATGCCTTTGCCATCCGAAGCGACAAAGCCAAAGAGCTGGGTGTAAAGACCCTCTCCGACGTCGCCAAGTTGCCCGTTGCAGAGCAGACCTTCTGTGTTGAAAGTGAATTCGCAGCTCGGCCCGACGGCTGGGAAGGCGTGAAGACCACCTACGGCATGCCCGACGCCTCCACGGTGACTCTTGACACTGGCGCGATCTACCAGATCACCGCTGACGGAAAAGACTGCAACTTCGGTGAAGTTTTCGCAACGGACGGTCGCATCAAGGCTCTTGATCTGGTCGTCATGGAGGACGACATGGCCTACTTCCCTGTTTACCAGGGTGCCTTCACGCTCATGCAGACGACTCTCGACGAGTACCCCGCGATTGCCGGGATCATCAACAAGTTGACGCTCCTGCTGACGGACTCAGTAATGCAGACGTTGAACGCACAAGCAGATGTCGACGGCGATGACCCAGCAGACATCGCTCGTACATTCCTCGTCGAGCAGGGCCTCGTAAAGGGCTAATTGCTCTAACTGTTCTAAAAGCTCTAACCGTTCTAAAGTTCTAAAGTTCTAAAAGTTCACACAAACGACGTAAGGAAAACTGAGATGACCTTTCACATTGGCGAATCATTCATTGGTTCGGGTATCAACGCCGCACACATCAACACCGTGTACGGTCACCGTGATGGGCCAGCGGGAGTGGCTTGGGCTTCGGCTCTAGCCACTCCTTCTCAGGGACATGTTCCCTTTGTCGTTGTTCTGCAACCGTCACTTCCGGTCAAGCCCATGACGCTTTTTGTCACGAAGGCTGCCTCCGCTAGCGACGCGCACGGAACCCTGATTTGGGGAGCCGCGCAAGCCGGGGTCGCCGGTGGTGTGGCAGATGCTGTCGCCGCCGGTGATATCCCTGCTGAAACCGTCGACGAGTTCGCGATCATTTGCGCCGTCTGGGTCAACCCCCTCGCCGACGACGAACAAGCCGTCTACGACAATAACCGCCAAGCCACTGCCGAAGCTCTCTCTAACGGCGCCAAGAACTTGCCCTCGCTAGAGGACGTCCTGAAGAACCGCGCTCGTCCGTTTAATCCCTTTTTCACAGCCAAGGACTAGACCGTGAAAATCACCTCAATTGATCTCACCCGCATGAATTTGCCGCTCACTCCGGCATTCAATGCGGCCTGGGACCCTGAGCCTCGCCGTAATTTTGCCGCGACCCTCGTGACCGTTCACACGGATGACGGTGTCATTGGCTACGGCTCCGGCGACTCCATGGATGGCTTCGAAGCTTTCCGCCACCTCTTTATTGGAACGAATCCTCTCGAAATCCTCAATCAGGTCAAGCGCATTGAGACCATCAATTTCCACGGAGGGCGCTACTGGCCTTTGGAGGCCGCCCTCTGGGACATCATCGGCAAGGTTGCGAACCTGCCCGTGGCGACCCTGTTCGGCGGATCGGTCGATCGCCTTCCTGCGTATGCCTCTTTCGGTGAACTCAGGCCCACCGCA
>JBLHYZ010000156.1:0-3238 GCA_047631115.1 Alpinimonas sp.
CATCGCCGGTAGTCGCGTACTCACTCATGATCACGTGCCCAGATTGCTCGCCACCCAGCGCAAGACCCTCGGCGTTCAACGCTTCAAGAACGTAGCGGTCTCCCACACGTGTCTCAATCATGCGAATGCCATGCTCCGCCATCGCCAGACGCAAACCAAGGTTGCTCATCACCGTGGCAACGAGGGTGTCTTTTGTGAGGTGCCCGCGCTCTTTCATCGCGATCGCAAGAATGGCCATAATTTGGTCGCCGTCGACCACCTTGCCGGTTGCATCGACAGCAAGACAGCGGTCGGCGTCTCCGTCGTGGGCGATACCAACATCAGCACCGTGCTCAAGAACGGCAGCGGCAAGAACGTCAAGATACGTCGATCCGACACCGTCATTAATATTCAAGCCATCAGGGTTCGCCCCGATAACGGTGACCTTCGCCCCGGCGTCGGTGAAGACCTGCGGTGAAATACCGGATGCGGCCCCGTGAGCGCAATCGAGAACCACGTGGATGCCATCGAGCCGATTGGGCAAAGTTCCCAAGAGGTGCAGAACGTAGCGATCCTCGGCGTCGGCAAACCTAAGAATGCGACCGACATCCCCACCTGTGGGAAGAAGACGTTCGATGCCGAGGTGCTCCTCGATCCGGTCTTCCACCTCGTCGGGAAGCTTGGTGCCGCCCGTGGCGAAAAACTTGATTCCGTTGTCAGGAGCTGGGTTGTGCGACGCTGAAATCATCACACCAAAGTCGGCGTCAATGGCGCCCACCAAAAAAGCGGCTGCCGGGGTGGGAATAACTCCGGCATCGAGAACGTCAATCCCCGAACTTGCCAAACCCGCAGACAACGCCGCCGACAGAAATTCGCCCGAGATCCGTGGATCCCGAGCGATGACCGCCGTAGGGCGTTTTCCGGCAGCACGACGCGCTTCTGCCCGGCGGCCGCGCGTCAAAACAACGGCGGCAGCCTGAGCGAGGCCCAGGGTTAGATCAGCCGTGAGTTCACGGTTGGCTAAGCCCCGGACGCCGTCAGTGCCAAATAAGCGTGCCATGGATCGCGATGTGAGGCGCGAAGCCGATTAGCGCTTCGAGAACTGAGAAGCCTTACGGGCCTTCTTGAGTCCAGCCTTCTTGCGCTCCTTGACGCGAGGATCGCGCATCAGGAATCCGGCTTTCTTCAGGATGGCACGGTTGTTCTCTTCGTCAATCTGGTTGAGCGAACGAGCGATACCGAGACGCAATGCGCCGGCCTGGCCCGAGGGACCTCCACCGGTGATGCGAGCGATAACGTCGTAGCTACCCATGAGGTCAAGAGCCGTGAACGGGTCATTGATGAGCTGCTGGTGAAGCTTGTTGGGGAAGTAGTCCGAAAGCTCACGGCCGTTGACCGTGATGGTTCCAGCACCGGGCATGATGCGCACGCGGGCAATAGCCTGCTTGCGACGGCCAACTGCTGCACCGGGAACGGTGAGAACGGGACGGGGAGCCTTGACAACCTCGACCGCGGGGGTCTCGGTCGAGTACTCTCCAGCCTCAACTACGGCCTCGGACTCGGGTGTTTCTTCAATCTGATCTGCGATTTTCGCCACGATTACTTAATCCTTTTTCTTAAATCTTAGAAAGCGCTATTGAGCGACCTGGTCGAGGGTGTACACGGTGGGCTGCTGAGCCTGGTGAGGGTGCTCTGCTCCGCGGTACACCTTGAGCTTGCGGAATTGGTCACGGCCAAGCGACGTCTTGGGAAGCATGCCACGGATGGCCTTCTCCACTGCGCGCTCAGGGTTCTTCTCCAAGAGCTCGGTGTAGGTAACCGAAGACAAGCCTCCGGGGTAACCCGAGTGGCGGTAAGCCTTCTTTTGAGCTGCCTTGTTACCGGTCAGTACGACCTTCTCAGCGTTGACAATGATGACGAAGTCACCCATGTCCATGTGAGGGGTAAAGGTTGCCTTGTTCTTGCCGCGAAGAACTACCGCAGCGTGGCTTGCGAGGCGGCCAAGTACAACGTCAGTGGCGTCAATGATGACCCAGTTGCGCTTTACTTCACTTGCCTTGGGCGAATAGGTACGAGTCACAGTAGTACTGCTTTCTTGTCGAAATGAGTGGTCGTGAATCCCGCTCAGTCGTGGGTTCTGTATCTGAGAACACAACAGTCGAGGGCTCAACTTCGGCGGTCGTTCCCAAAAGAAACGGCACCAAGGGTCTAGGCTACGCCATGTCTTAGGTGTCGGTCAATTCGCGGCGCCGTCGCGTGAGCTCAGCCCGCGGGCCCATCTCAGCATCGGGTGGGTAGAGCACCTCAACCAGCGTCAGTCCGTGTGCCGGCATGACCGTAAAGTCACTTGTTCGCAGCGCCTCGTCGCGCACAGCGTTGAGCTCGGCGGCCGCTAGTCGGCCCTCGCCCACAGCGACGGTTGCCCCAATGAGTGCACGAACCATGGAGTGGCAAAAAGCATCGGCTTGCAGCGTCGCAACCAGTGATCCTTGTTCGGTTCGCTCCCACGTAAATACTTGCAGCTCGCGAATGGTTGTTGCTCCCGGCCTCAGCCGACAGAAAGCTCCGAAATTGCGCAGCCCCACGAGCGAATGGGCGGCCTCGCTCATGGCCCCGGCCTCGAGCCTTCCGTGAAAACGAACAGTGTTGTGTCGCTCCAGCGGATTGACGGACTCAATCTGATCAGATATGCGGTATTCATAACGCCTGGCAATTGGGGAGAAACGAGCATCGAACCCCACTGGAGCGACGCCAAAGGACCGCACCACGACATCCGAGTTGAACCCCAATGCACCGTTTACGCGACGCAGCACCATCTCAGGCGTCATTGTGACAGCACCCAAGGGAAGGTCGATATGGGTGACTTGACCTGTGGCGTGAACCCCTGCGTCTGTGCGTCCCGCAACGACAAGGCGAGGAGGGACAGGGAGGCGCAAAACCATGGCTAGCGTCGTCATCAACGTGTCCTCGACCGTACGAAGCCCCGGTTGCATTGCCCACCCGGCAAAATCGGTGCCGTCATAGGAGATGTCCATGCGGTAGCGAACCGCTTTCGTTGTCTCGCTCACGTCCTGATTCACATCTTTCAGTTTAGATTGGCCGTCTCAGCACAGACAAAAAACCCCGGGCATCCACAATGGACGTCCGGGGTTCCTCGTGAAAAAAAGTTACTTAGCTTCTTCTTCAGCAGCAGCTTCAGTTGCGGCTTCGGCAGGTGCTTCTGCAGCAACTTCCTCAACAGCAGCGTCCTCAACAGCAG
>JBLHYZ010000157.1:0-3235 GCA_047631115.1 Alpinimonas sp.
CGGACTCAAGGGTGGCCTCAACGGCATCGATAACGGGCGTCTGCACTTCGATCACGTGCGCATCCCACGCACCAACCTGCTCAATCGCTACGGAAACGTTGCCGAGGATGGAACGTACACCTCCGACATCAAGAGCCCTGGCCGTCGCTTCTTCACGATGCTCGGCACACTCGTGCAGGGTCGAGTGTCGCTTGATGGCGCCAGCGTCAACGCATCCAAGCTCGCTCTACAGATTGCGGTGACCTACGGTAACCAGCGTCGCCAGTTCTCGGGGCCCAGCGGTGAAGAGAAGGTGTTGCTGGATTATCAGCGCCACCAGCGTCGCCTCATTCCTCTTATTGCCACCACGTACGCGCAGACTTTTGCGCACGAGGTGTTGCTCGAAAAGTTCGATGCCGTCTTCAGTGGTGTCGATGACACGGATGCTAGCCGCCAAGATCTCGAAACCTTAGCTGCGGCGTTCAAACCACTCTCCACCTGGCATGCGCTTGACACTCTTCAAGAGACGCGAGAGGCCTGTGGCGGTCAGGGCTTCCTGGCGGAAAACCGTTTGACGTCGCTCCGGGCCGATCTCGACATTTACGCTACTTTCGAGGGCGATAACACCGTTCTTTTGCAGCTCGTGGCCAAGAGGCTGCTCACTGACCTGAGTAAGAAGTTTTCTGCGGCTGACGCCAGCACCATGGCACGCTTGGTTATTGATCAGGTTGCCGATCGTGCCGTCAGCGCTTCGGGCCTGCGGCGTCTCGGCCAGCGCGTGCACGACCGCGGTTCCACGGCTCGCGCCGTCACCCAATTGCGCGACGAGGATTCCCAGCGGGAGTTGCTCACCGATCGCGTTGAGTCTCTCGTGGCCAGCATTGGGTCAGAACTTCGGGCGGCCAAAAAGAATGGCACCACGGAGGCGGCGTTCAACGCGCAGCAGTCGAACCTCATTGAGGCGGCCACCGCGCACGGTCACCTCCTGCAGTGGGAGGCTTTCACCGAGGGCCTTGTCGGCATAACGGATGCCCCCACCCTCCAAGTCATGACCTGGGTGCGCGACCTCTTCGGGCTGCACCTCATCGAAGAAAACCTCGCCTGGTACCTCATCAACGGACGCCTCTCGGGGCAACGCGCGGAAGCCATCACCGCCTACGTTGATCGCCTCATCGAGCGCCTGCGCCCGCACGCCCAAGACCTCGTCGACACCTTCGGCTACGGCCCCGAACACCTGCGTGCCGAGATTGCCACCGGTGCCGAGCTCACTCGCCAAGACGAAGCTCGAGACTACACAGAGGCGCTCGCCGCGTCGGGCCTCGCGCCGGTGCCTGAGAGGCGCTAGGCCGGTTTTGGGGGACATAAAAATGGGAGCCTCTCAGGGCTCCCATTTTGATTTGCATTTGCGGTTTCGCTAGCTAGCTGCCGGTTTCGCGCCAGCCTCGACTTCCGCTGACTCCTCGTCCTCCGCTGACTCCTCATCCTCTTCCTGACGGCCGCGGCCCAGGGCTAGGGTCGAGAAGAAACCGAGAACGAGGAAACCTGCGGCAGCGAAGGCACCGTTGCGCGTTCCGTCAGAGATGGCCTGCTTGGCACTGTCAGCAATGCTGCGCGTCGCCGGGTCTGCGTCGAAGGCCATGATGGCGCCACCGGCACTGTCGATGACAGCCGAGACGGTAGCGGTGACTTGAGCATCGGGCATGCCAGCATCTGTCAGTGAGCTGGTGAGCTGAAGCTGGGCCGATGTGAACAGGATAGTTCCGAGCACGGCGATTCCCAGCGCTGAGCCAAGTTGGCGCGAGGTGCTCTGCGTGCCAGAGGCTTGACCCGATTCCTGAACCGGTACGTCTCGAAGAATCACGTTGGTGAGCTGGGCTGTTGCCATTCCCACGCCGAGCCCGTAAACGAATAGCCAGGGCACAACGTTGATCCAGGTCGAGTCGGGGCTAATCGAGAAGCCAACTCCGGCGACACCGATGACCTCGAGAACGATTCCAATTTGAACCAGTCGAACGGGGGAGACGCGGCTACCGAGGCCGCCAGCTAAACCGCTGGCCGCGAAAGCGCCGACCGCGAGGGCTAGGATGACGAACCCGGTCTGCAGCGCGTCATACCCGACCACAAACTGGAGCCAAATCGGCAGCGACAAAATGATGCCAAACTCCCCCAGCGAAATGACCATGGCGGCAATGTTTCCATTGCGGAAGGAGGCGATGCTAAAGAGGTTGAAGGCAATCAGCGTGGACTTTCCCGCCTTCATGCGTGACTGCCCCCACAAGATGAAGGCTGCGGTCGCCACCACAAAGAGCGCGAATAAGAAGGGGATAACCGAGATGCCGAGCGACCAGGTCCAGTCTCCAATAGTGAAGGGCTTGTTGACCAGCCACCAGCCGTAGCTCCGGCCTTCGATGAGCCCGAATACGAGTGAGGCCATGGCGATGATTGAGAATAGTGCTCCCACCCAGTCAATGCGCCGGAGAGGGCCGGATGCTTTGGATTCCACGACCGTGAGCATCGCACCAATAATGATGATGATGCCGAGGGGAATGTTGATACCGAAGGCCCAACGCCACGAGTAATCCGTGGTGAGCCAGCCGCCGAGGAGGGGCCCAACGGCCACCATTCCGCCGATGGTGGAGCCCCAGATGGCGAAGGCGATGCCGCGTTCTTTGCCGCGGAAGTTGGCGTTCACGAGGGAGAGCGTGGTGGGCAAAATCATTGCGCCACCGAAGCCCTGCAGAACGCGGGCGGCGATGAGGAGGTTGCCGTTGTCGGCAAGACCCGCAAAGACGGAAGCGATGACGAAGATCACCATTCCGATAATCAGCAGGCGACGACGGCCAAAGCGGTCGGAGAGTGCGCCAAAGACCAGCAAGAGTGCTGCAAAGACCAGCGTGTACGACTCCTGGACCCACTGAACCTGCGTACTAGAAATACCGAGATCTTCAATGATGGAGGGAATCGAGACGTTAACAATGGTGGAGTCAAGGATGATGAGCGAGACAGCGAGGCTAATAAAAAGCAGGCCAAACCAGCGGGTGCGAGGTGACGTCATTGCTCTAATGTACAGGCCGGCTGAGACGGCACCGTTCTTGGGTCTGCCACACTGGCCAAGGGGAGTCTTGCCCATTCTGTGGCTGATGGCGCCCTAAGCTCGAACCGGCAAAGCACCGAACCTTTGTCGAGCTGAGTGCTGGCCCGTGAACCGCCGACCACTGAACTGGGAGTTAAGTTATGCCTGCAGTGTTTGCCCTGA
>JBLHYZ010000158.1:0-3195 GCA_047631115.1 Alpinimonas sp.
GTGTTCTTCACCGGAAAATTCCCCCAATTCGGCCATTTCTCCCAAGACCGCAATCGTTCGATTTTTGGCTGTTGCCACAAGCACCAGGGTCTTAAGTGCGGCCGCCATGGAGTCTGGACTGGCGTTGTAGGCATCGTTGATGATGGAGACACCGTTGCCCCCCATAAGCTCCATTCGCCAGTGTTCTGCCCGTACAACCGATTCAAGCGACTCCACGATGAGAGCCACCTCGAAGCCAAGAGCCTGCCCCACTGCCGCCGCCGCAAGGGCATTCATGACGTGGTGCTCGCCAAGAACTCGAAAATGGACATCGACCGGCGCGAGATCCGGCAGGTGCATGACAAAACGCGTACCCGCGAGGGATGCTTCGATGTCGGTGGCGCGAATGTTTGCTTGCGAGGTGAGGCCAAACGAAATAATCTGCCCCTTTGCTTTGGAACGCATCGACATCACCCGTGAATCGTCAGCGTTCACAATGGCAACGCCATCGGCTGCTAACCCCTCGATCAGTTCGGCTTTGGCCCTCACGGTAACCTCCACGCCCCCAAACTCACCAGCGTGGGCAAGACCCACCATCAGAACCACCGCGATATCAGGATGAACCATGTCGGTCAGTCGTGAAATGTGACCGATACCGCTCGCCCCCATCTCAAGCACGAGAAACTGGGTGTCGTGCGTGACTTTGAGCATCGTGAGCGGAGCGCCCACCTCGTTGTTGAACGAATCACGCGGCGAGATGGTCAGGCCAACACGTTCACACATATTTGCCACGAGATTTTTGGTTGTCGTCTTGCCGTTCGATCCAGTGATTGCCACAACACGCAGGGCTCCGCGCGCTCGGACACGAGCCACTACCTCTGTCGCCAGAGCCCCCAAAGCGATAACTGTGTCGGCCACGACAATTTGAGGGGCGCTGATCTCGCCGAGACCCGCTCCATCGAGCTCGTGATCGACAATGACTAGCGCCGCGCCCTGCGCAATGGCAGCAGGAACAAAGAGGTGGCCGTCCGTCTCTTCGCCGGGCTTGGCGACAAAAATGTCGCCAAGAGCAATCAGCCGAGAATCGGTATCTGTCAGGCCGGAGACAACGATCGAACCTTCTCCCCCAACCAGTCTGCCCTGCATGATGTGGGCAATTTCTGCCAGTGTGAGATCAATCATTCTTCGTCTACTTTGTCCATCCAGCCAGCTTCACAAAGTGCAAGACGCACATCGTTTCTGGCGTCGTAGGCCACATGTTGGCCTGCGACCTCTCGATAATTTTCGTGTCCCGGACCAGCGTAAAGAATTGCATCGCCTTCGCCAACAAGCGTGAGGGCAAACCGGACAGCTTCCGTAGGATCGGACACTTCGAACAGCTCGCTGGGAGCAGCTGCGCTTCGAGCTCCTGCAAGAAGTTGCGCCCTGATTGCCGCCGGATCTTCCGTTCGCGGATGGAAATCAGTGATCACGACGGTGTCGGCACCTTGGGCAGCGAGGCGGCCCATTTCTTCCCGTTTCGTTGCATCACGGTCACCATCGGCACCAAATACCATCACGATTTTTCCACCGATAACCTTGCGTAACGACATGAGGATACTGTCAAAAGCATCGGGCGTGTGGCCGTAGTCAACATAAAAAATGGGACCGGTCGCACCCGAAACGATCTCTGCGCGTCCCGGGATAAAAACGTTGATGCCACCGTCACGTTCAAGGGCTGCCGTGATGTCACTGAGCGGATACCCGCCCTCCACGAGCATGACGATTGCCAAAGCAGCATTCGCTGCCATAAAGCGCCCCAGAAGGGGAACCGAGACGCTGGCGTGCGCGCCCTCCCGTGACGTCAACGTGAACGATGTGCGTCGGGGCGTCTCCTCCGTGATGATGACGTGCCAGTCGGCACTGATGGCAGGATCTGCCGCTGAGTCAGTTGACAGCGTCGTGATGGGAATTTTTGCCTCTGCCGCGAGGGTTACGCCCCACGGGGTGTCAACAGTGACCACACCGCGCGCCGCACGTTCGAGGCTAAAAAGGTCAGCTTTCGCGGCAAAATATGTGTCAAAGGACTCGTAGTCGTCCAGGTGATCGTGACTGAGATTTGCAAAACCCGCGACATCAAAAAAGATTCCATCAACGCGATGGTGCGTGAGCGCCTGCGCGGAAACCTCGATAGCCACCGCCTGCACGCTCTCTTCCTTCATTCGAGCAAGCAGAGCATGAAGCTCTGTCGCCTCAGGTGTCGTCAGCTGGCTGACCGTAGCCACCTCTCCGATGCGGCGTTCCGCGGTGGAGCTCAACCCACTCTTGACCCCCAACTGCTCCAGCAACGCTGACAGCAGGTAGACGACGCTCGTTTTGCCGTTGGTTCCGGTTACTCCAAAGGTCAGGGGTGCTTCTTCACCCGTGCGATAAACCCATGCCGCAAGCTCGCCAAGGATCTCGCGCACATTGGGTGCCACCAGAACCGGAATTCCAAAATCCTGTTCTCTCTCAGCCACCTGCGCGGCGCCGGCTTGGTCGGTAATGATGGCTACAGCACCGGCGTCACGTGCCACGCGCGCGTAGCTAGCCCCATGCGAGCGCTTGCCAGGAAGACCAACAAAGACATCTCCGGGCTGCACCTCCGCCGTGGCCATGGTGATGCCAGTGATGCCCGTGATCTGCCGGTCGCTCAAGGAAAAAGCCCCGCACGTCTCATCAACGTGGAGTGAAAATGTCTCCGCTAGCGCCGCGAGCGATCGAGAAAGTGGGCGTCGGGGTCTCAGCGACAAGACGTGGGTCGCCATCAAAAAACACCTCCACTCATGTGGCAAATCTTATCGGTTTCGAAACCGCTAAAAACGGATGGCGAGGTCGGGTGACACATCTGGTGAGGGCTCCACCCTGTACTTTTTCAACACTTGGGCCATCACCGCTTTAAGAACGGGAGGGGACGCCATTGACCCATTGCTCGCGGGGGAAGAAATCGTGACGGTGACAACATACTGGGGGTCATTGGCGGGAATAAGAGCCGCATTCGACACGATGTAGCTGTTGGAGTAGGTTCCATCACCGGCCGACTGCTCGGCCGTTCCGGTTTTGGCCGCGATCCGGTATCCGGGGATTGAAATGTAAGGAGAAATCCACCCCTTCGTCACAAAGTTCTCCAGCATGTTCACGGTTGCCGTTGCTGCCGCATCGGAGACCACCTGAGTGGGCGCGGGAAGGGTTGTGGGC
>JBLHYZ010000159.1:0-3179 GCA_047631115.1 Alpinimonas sp.
TGAGCCAAGACTTTCGCGTTAAAGAAAAAATTTGCACGCCGTTGAAAAATTCGTGGGCCGAGACGGCGCCCTAGCCAAAAACCGACTTGGGAACCAGCGAAGGCTGCTAAGAACACAAAAAGAATCGCGAGCCACAGCGGGAAAGAGTTGAGAGCCGTGGCGAGCGTTAGCCCCAAGATAAAAAGCAGGCTGTCTCCGGGCAAAAATGATCCAAGCACAGTGGCGGTCTCGAAAAAAATGATGGCGGCAACGCCCACCACAGCGAATGTCCCCAACCCCACGATAATGACGTTGGCATCCAGCCAGTTCATGAGCGACGGACGGGTTGGGCCGACGCCCCTGAAGGGACTGCATCTGAAGCGTCAGTAACGGCGAAGTTGCAGGTGTGACGGAGGTGTTTCATTAGGAGGGCGTTGTTGGCCGCCCACGACTTATTCGAGACAGAGCGCCGGGCGGCCTCTCCCATCCGAGCGCGAAGAGAGGCATCCGCGGTTAACCGCTGAACGAGTTCGACAAAATGTGCTGGCTCGGCCGGGTCGGCCAAGAACCCGGATGTGCCGTGGTCAATGAGAAAACGTGGCCCACCGCTAGCGGGAGCTACAACGGGAAGTCCCGCAGCCTGAGCCTCCTGAATTGTTTGACCGAAGGTCTCTTCCGTGCCAAAGTGAACGAAGATATCAAGGCTGGCATAGGCGTCCGCCAATTGCGTTCCCTGGAGAGCCCCGGTGAACGTAACCGGATACCCGGCGAATTCAGCTTCCAGTCGTCGGCGCTCGGGGCCATCCCCAACGACAATGAACCGGGTATTGGTCATACCAAAGAGGGTCTTCATCTTGTGCACCTGCTTCTCCGGAGCCAGGCGACCAACGAAACCAATCGTGAGCGGTTCATCCGCATTCGCCCAAGGCAGCGCGTGGCCTGTCCTTCGATTCGGATGAAAGAGATCGAGATCTACGCCACGGCCCCAGATGGCCACACGTGGCACGCCGAGCTTCAGGAGGTACGCGGCGCTTTCTGGGGTGGGCGCGAGGTTGAGTGTGGCAGGGGCGTGGATTGCGGCGACCATCTTGTCCACGAGAGGGCGTGCGAAGTGCATGCCATAGCGCTGCAAATATCCTGCAATATCGGTTTGGTAGATCGCCACGGTAGGAATCCCCAAGCGGTTTGCCGCTGCTATTGCCTGGCCGCCCAGGAGAAAGGGTGAGGCGACATGCACGACGTCCGGCCTGTATTCGGCCAGTGTCGCCTGCAGCGAGAGGTTGGGCAGCCCCACCGGAAACTGCATGAAGGGAATCGCCGGCGTGCGAATGACCCGAAATCCGTTGTGACGCCCAAACGGGGCGGTGGGGGCAATAACTATTGCGTCGTGGCCCTCGGCGGCGAGTGTGTCGAGCACTCGAAGCACAGAATTGGTCACGCCATTCAGCGATGGAAGAAAGGACTCGGTCACGATTGCTACGCGCATTCCCATAACAAAATGCTAAAAAACGCACCTTTCCGGGCAGGTGCTCGCCGGCAAAAGGTGCCTGAACAGAAGGTAAATATCTCGCGCGACAGCGCGACAACCCTACAGAGCCCGCTCGCGCCAGCCACGGTTTCGAATGATGCGCGAAATTGGTTGGGTCAAAAACAGCAAGGTGATGGCAAACAGACCGACTGAGGTCACGGTCACGCTGATGACTAAGGCAATGAGAAGCAGTCCGATACTGACACGCATTCCGAGGATGCCCTCACGAACGCGCAACAGTCCTGCCGGTGTCAGCATTGCCGGATGCCTGAGGTAAACACGTCGGAGCATCAGCATGATGAACATATTGGCCAGTATCGTCACGATGTAGGCGCCGTTGGAAACGGCGAGACTATCCTGCTCTGAGCTCATGAGTTCGGTGACAACGGGAAGAGCAACGATGGTGACGAGCCACGCCATGTTGAGCCAGAGTGTCAACATGGAGTAATCGGTGATGACCTCAGAGAACTGGTGATGCGCGATCCAGAGGCGACCGACGACGGCGAAGCTCAACAGAAAAGCAAAAATCCGGGACCAATTCTCCACAAAGTAGTCGGCAGCAGTGGCCTCTCCCATGTGATTGGCGTCATCCAGCAACGGCAGAATGAGCAGCGTAATAGCCACCGCAACAACCGCATCGGTGAAGAAAATGAAGCGGTCAAGTCCCCGAGGGGTCCTCAGGTGAACCTTGTCGTGTGCCATGACTCTATTCTGGCGGGGGCGGCGCAAGAATTGCGGCATTCGTAGTACGTTTTTAGCATGATAATTGCCGCCGTTATTCTCATGCTTGTCGCTGTTTTTACCGTCGTCATCAACGAACTTGCCGGGAGAGGTGTTCTTCCCATCAACGCCTACGTCGGCCTGCGGATAGGTTCTGTCCACCGTTCGCCCAAGGCGTGGGTCGCCGGGCACCGCGCGGCTCGCCTTCCTCTGTACCTTGGGGCTGCCGTCCTCTTCTTTGGATCTGCAACAGCCCTTTTCGTTCCAGGAACGGCCGGGGATCCCACGAGCGCGGCTCAGACAGCCCTCTTGTTCGGCTCAACGGGCGTTTTTCTGGCTCTGGTCGTGCTGGCCTCCGCCCGTGCCAACACTGCGGCTAACCAGGTTCTCGGACTTTCGGCAGCAAACCGCTGAGAGTTATTCGAATAACATTGTGCCCTCGGCAGGACTCGAACCTGCGACCAAGAGATTAGAAGGCTCCTGCTCTATCCTCTGAGCTACGAGGGCATCGCCCAGAAAACCGAGCACCCTCATTGTATCTGCTGGCCCTAAGCGGACATGCTACGAAGCATCCAGGCAGTTTTTTCATGGGCTTCAAGGCGACGAACGAGGAGGTCCGTTGAAACTTGGTCTGGCGCATTCTCTGAAACGGGGAGTACGAAGCGGATGGTTCTAGCGACGGCTTCGTGCGCCGCAACCAGGCGTTGAATCATTTCTGGAGCATCTGGTCGGTCGGTGTCTTCTGCGATAACGGAGAGTTCAGCAAATTCTCGGTAAGTGCCGGGCGCCGGTGCGCCGAGCGCCCGGATTCTTTCAGCAATATCGTCAACAGCCAAAGCCAATTCCGTGTATTGAACTTCAAACATCGTGTGCAGTGAATGGAACATCGGGCCGACAACGTTCCAGTGATAATTATGCGTCTTGAGATAGACGCCGTAGGAATCCGCCAAAA
>JBLHYZ010000160.1:0-3176 GCA_047631115.1 Alpinimonas sp.
CTCACCGCCGGCAATGGCCGTAAAGAGGTCGTGTGCTTCGATGATCTTCGTCTCGCCATAACCAATACCCAGCGCAGGAATGGGCCACAGATTCGCGCCGTTGGGGTGATTGGGTCCCGTGTAAATGGTGCGGAAGCCTCGACGGTCGTTGTCATCACTCTTGAAGCAGACCTGAAGCTCATCACGATTCTCGTAATTGAAAACGATGGAACCCTCGGAGCCGTGGATCTCAAGGGTAATGAAATTATTGCGGCCCCACGCATTGCGTGTTGCCTCGACAGAACCAATAGCGCCACTGGCGAACTTCACCAGAGAAAGCACCTCGTCTTCCACGTCGACGGGACCCATGGGCCCGCCGTCGTTCTTGGTGTTTCCCAGGGAGTCCGCACCGGCCTGCTGGAGAGGTCGTTCGGTGATGATGTTGGCGGTAAGGCTACTCACTTCAGTAATTTCGCCGGCAAGGTAGCGGGCCATGTCAAGAACGTGGGTCAAGATGTCGCCTACGGCGCCCGATCCAGCGATGTCTTTCTTGAAACGCCACGACAGCGGGGAGCTGGGGTCCGCAGACCAGTCCTGCAGATAGGTGGCACGAACATTCAGGATGCGCCCGATGGCACCCTCGTCAATGTAACGCTTAGCGAGGGAAACTGCGGGAGTTCGGCGATAGTTAAAGGCCACCATGTGAACGCGATCGGTTCCCCGCGATGCCTCATACATTTTTGCGGCTTCTTCAACGGTGCGAGCCAGCGGCTTTTCACAGATGACGTGCTTACCTGCTTCGAGAGCAGCAATGGCAATCTCGGCGTGAAGGTTGTTGGGGGTGGCGATATCTACGAGATCAATCTCGGGATCATCAATAATGGAGCGCCAGTCGCTCGTGGATTTCTCAAAGCCAAAGCGCATCGCGGCGTCGGAGGCTAATGCGTCCGTGGCTTCGGCAATGCTGCGCTTGACGGGCATGATGTCGGTAGGCCAAAAGAACATGGGGACAGCCGAGTAAGCCAGCGAATGAGCCTTGCCCATGAAACCGCCGCCGATGAGACCAACGTTAATTTTCTTCATTGTGTGTTCCTTGTCCTGAGCAACGGAAGGTCTAGGTAGGATTTTGCCCTACCCCTTTTTGATGGATGGGTGGCCCAGTGGGGCTGAAAGTAGGCGTGCAATGCCTGCTCTCAGCCCCACTAGTGGATTGCGGTTCTTTTACTTCTTGTAAACGCTGGTAATCGATTCAGGAGCATCTACACGGTAGACCTGCTTCCACGCTTCCAGAACGTTCTCGTGCGTCACGGGGAGTGCTCCCAGTGCGACGAAGGTGGGGATATCAGCCTTGCCAATGAGCGACGCGGCGCCGAGACGAGCCTCAGCGACACCCTGGTCAAAGGGGCTCTGAGCGCCGAGACCAACGATGAGCTCGTTCTTGGCGAGAGCGATGGCAACGTTTGTTCCGAGGTCTTCGGTAGCAATCTTGAGGTCGGGGCGACCTGACTCACGTGCCGCAGCCATGATGCCTTCCGCAGGAACGTCCCAGACGCCCCAGATGCCAGCAAGGTCAGGGTGCTTGGTCAGCAAAGCTGTTGTCGCGGCTTGAGCGTCACCTGCGAAGTCTGGACCACCAATGCCCTTTTCTTCCACAATTTCAATGCCCGGGTACAGCGCGATGGTTTCCATGAAGCCCTCGTAGCGTTGCTGGGTAACGAAGAAGTCAGCATCGTGGAAAACAACTCCAATTTTGCCCTGGCCACCGAGTGACTTAGCCAAGAGGTGGGCGGAAACAACGCCGTTGCCTTTGTTGTCAGCCGAAACAACAGAAACGTAATCTTGGCCACCAACGAACCCCGCAGGCACGTTGTCCATGAACACAAGCTTCACGCCAGCGTCACGAGCCTGAGCATAGGCACTCGCTGTTGCTACAGGGTCGGTTGGGATCGACACGATCAAGTCAGGCTTCAAAGCCAAGACGGTCTCGAGGTCAGAGACCTGCTGCTCCGGCTTGAAGTTGGCGTCGGTGACAGCAACAACTTCAATTCCAAGGCGATCAAACTCTGATTGCAAGCCTTCTACCTGAGCGGTCGACCAGTCGTTACCGGCGTAGTGCATCACGATGGCGGCCTTGAAGTTTCCGGCCTTGATTTTCTCAACTTCGGCATCGGTCAGCGTTGTTGTATCGAACCCGGATGGCGCTTCGCCATTGGGGCCCACGCTCAAGACCTTGCCAGACAATTCTGCCAAGGCGGCATCAACCTGTGCAGATACATCTGCGTTTTCAGAGCTAGTGGATCCCGTGCTTGCCGCAGAACAGGCACCGAGGCCGAGGACGAGAGCCGTCCCTATGGCGAGTGTTGCAATTGATTTCTTCATTGAAATAACTCCCTTAGTGATGTGATGGATGGATTACCGTTGACGTCAATCTCGCTAATGGGCGAGAAGGCCGTCGAGATATTTTTTACTAATTTCGGCAGCGACCCTGGGGTCACCGTCGTATGAATCCAGTTCGACCATGAGCCAGCTGTCATAGCCTGACGATCGAACTGCTGCAATTACGCCAGGAAAATCGATATCTCCCTGCCCCAGAGGTAAGAATTCTCCAGTGGCATATTTGTAGTCTTTGAGGTGCACGTGGGCCAATCGGTCCGCGTACTTTTCGATCAGCTCCACGGGGTTGCCGCCACCAGCCGTCAGGTGAGCAGTGTCGGGGCAGAACTTGATCTTGGAAAGAGCCATCAAGCGCTCCAGCGCAACGGGGCCTTCAACGATGGTGCCGAGGTGAGGGTGATAGGTGCATTCGAGCCCAAATGACAAAGCAATGTCCACAACCTGATCGAGCGCACGACCCAACTTGGCCATGTCCTCAGGCTGTTCACCACGAGCGCGCTTGGCGCCGCCACCAACAACGAGCCGGGAAGCCCCAAACTCGGAGGCGAGCTTTGCTGCTTGAGATATTTTGTGAAGTTCATCTTCGAGAATGTCGTCATAAATGAAATTGGCTCCCGTGTAAACGGCAACCAGCTCAAGCTTTGCCTTGTTCAACGCGTCAAATAGAACTTCCGGCCGATCCGCGAACTCGGCAAGGTTTCCATCGAAAACTTCAATGCCTTTGTAACCAACAGCAGAAATGTCTGCAATGGCGAGAAGTGCATCACCATTGGCACGATAAAAAAGATCTTTGACCGCGGTGA
>JBLHYZ010000161.1:0-3169 GCA_047631115.1 Alpinimonas sp.
AGAGCTACTACCGCGACGAGAAGTTTGCCTCGGCCCGCGAGGCTTACGTCAATCACATCCAACGCATGTTTGAGCTCACCGCCGAAGAATTACCCACCACCGAGGGTCTTGATGACCCCGCGGCACGGGCCGGTCGCGTGTTCGAGCTCGAGACGGCGCTCGCCGCAATTCACTGGGATAACGTGCGCACGCGAGATAGCGTCGCCACCTACAACCCTCGTTCGTGGGCCGCAGTGCGCGAGATGGTGGCCGAGGGTGCTCGCGCCGCCCTCGAGGACGACGCCGCTGCCGGTCTAAATGTCAGCGACCACGTTGCCGACCTTGATATCTGGCGCATCGCCATGGAGGCGCCCGAAGGCGCCCTTGAGACCGTTGTTGTTCGCCAACCCAGCTTCCTGTCGGGTCTCGGCGAACTGCTTACTCCCGCGCACCTCGAAGAGTGGAAGGACTGGCTGGCATGGAACATCATTCACTCGGCCGCCGCTTTCCTCCCCGGTGCGTTCGTTACCGAGAACTTCGACTTCTACGGCCGCACCCTCACCGGCACCCCCGAGCAGCGCGCCCGCTGGAAGCGCGGAGTCTCCCTCGTGGAGGGTGCCATGGGCGAATCCGTTGGCAAGATCTACGTCAGTCGCCACTTCCCCGAGGCGGCTAAAGCCGACATGGATGTTCTGGTCGACAACCTAATTGAGGCCTACCGGGAATCGATTACCAACCTCGAGTGGATGAGCACCGAAACCCGCGGCCGGGCGCTCGAGAAACTCGACAAGTTCGCTCCCAAGGTGGGGTACCCCGTCAAGTGGCGCGACTACGCGGCGCTCGTCATCAGCGCCACGGATCTCATGGGCAACGTGCGGCGCATCGCCGAGTTCGAGTCGGCCCGCGAGTTTGGCAAGATTGGCAAGCCCATTGACCGCGACGAGTGGTTCATGACCCCGCAGACTGTGAATGCCTATTACAACCCGGGCTTCAACGAGATCGTCTTTCCGGCCGCCATTTTGCAGCCCCCCTTCTTCGACCCCGCGTGGGATGACGCCGCCAACTATGGCTCCATTGGTGCGGTCATTGGTCACGAGATTGGTCACGGATTCGATGACCAGGGCTCGCGCTATGACGGCACCGGCAAGCTCACCGACTGGTGGACTGAAGAGGACAGGGAGGCGTTTGAGAAACGCACCGCTTTGCTGATTGAGCAGTTCAACGCGCTGGCCCCCAAGCAGGTTCCTGGCCACTTTGTCAACGGTGAGCTCACCATTGGGGAGAACATTGGCGACCTGGGTGGCCTTGCCATCGCGTGGCGGGCCTACAAGATTTCTCTTCAGGGCGCCGAGTCTCCCGTCATCGATGGCCTCACTGGCGCGCAGCGCTTCTTCCTCAGCTGGGCACAGTCTTGGCAGCAGAAGGGGCGTGATGAAGAGGTCATTCGCCTGCTGGCGATCGACCCCCACTCGCCTAACGAGTTTCGTTGCAACCAGATCGTGCGCAACATCGACGCGTTTTACGACGCGTTCGACGTCACCGAGAAGGACGACGCCTGGTTGGAGCCTGCCAAGCGCGTCACCATTTGGTAGGTCTGCAGCCCTACCCCGCGAGGTTGCGCAGCATGGACAGCGTCTTGCGGGCCGAGACGTTGGGTAGGTACGCTCGGCCAATAGCTACCGCAATGGCGGGCAGGGCAACCGGGTCGGGGTAGGCCATGTACAGCGTCTCGTAGCGCGGGTTGAATTTGGCTTTGAAAAACATGAGTGATGAGAAACCGTAGGCCGGCTCGAGGCGCTTCGCGAGAAAGTCGAGCAGGCGCATGAGCGCCGTCGAGGCCGGAGCAGAATTGGGTGACTCCGGCTTGCGCGCCAACGGAACTCCCGAGAGGCTCATCAGCTCGTTGCGGGCTTCTTTCAGGTGTAGCGCGGTCGAGCCAATGAGGAACTCCATCACGCCGCTGACGCTGTTTTCTCCGCGCCGCATGAAGTCCAGGGTCCACCCAATGACCACACCATCTCGATAATTGGGCAGCCAACTGGTGATGCCATGGATGCGGCCGTCGCCGTCGATGGCGAGCATGAGCCTTACATCCGGGTCCTCTAGCTCGGCGGCCGTGCCGAGAGTGAAGCCCATCTCGGGAATGTCGCGAGCCGAAACCCATCCCTCGGAGATGCGGCGAATCTGTGACACCTGATCTGTGGTGAGCTCGGGCCAACTGGTCCACAGGGTCGTAACATTCTCGCGAGCGGCGCGGTTCAGTGCATGACGCACCTTTTGCCATGCCTTACTGGCGATGTCTAGAGCCTCGAGATCGATGAGGGTTTCCTGGCCAACGGCAACGCTTTGCCATCCGAGCATCTCAAATGTGGGGAGGAGATGTTCGTGCACGCTGTAGAACACCGGACGCAAGTGCCGACGATCACAGAATGACGAGAATTCCTGGATGTGCTGGAGTTCGTTTCCTGCTGCACCAATCGGGTCAGAAACGGTCAGTGCGACACCGTTGATGACACGGTAGGCAATGGCAACTTTTCCATCCGGACTGAACCAATAGTCATTGCCCGGCCAGGTGGCCATGAACCCCAGCGAGCCACCCCCTGTTTTGAGAATGTCCCGCACCCGACGTTGATCTTGCACGTGCGTTTCTGATCTTGCGTTTGCCAATACGTAGATGCAACCGACCACGAACGCCAACCAGAAGAGAGGCCCTGCCCAGTGAAAGACAAGAAGGCCAACGGCGAACAAGGGTTGGTGGGCAACATGTACCCAGCCAAAGAGGTGCAGGGGAACGAAAGGTTTCAGGCTAGTCCAGAGTAGGGTCCCAGGGTTTGCTCCATGGTTGGTGGCGGTGGTGCCCACCACGAGCATGACAAGCGTGACAAGAAAGAGCACAGCAAAGGTAAGCGAGGAGACGATAACGAAGCGGCGAATGTGATGTCCAGAGCTTCGAACCGGAAAATAGCTACGGTTCACAAATAAGACAACGGCCATGGCCAACGGAAGTGCGAATGCCAGCAGCGTGCTGCCAATGAGTTCGACCAGACTCAACGTTGACCATCCAGGTTCCGGGAGGTCGGAGAACAACGCGAAGACGTTGAAGGCGATGAGCGAAAGTACAGCGAGCGCAAGATTGACGATGATTGCCAGCGACAGCGCAAAACGCCGCCCACGACTCAGGCCCCACGCA
>JBLHYZ010000162.1:0-3133 GCA_047631115.1 Alpinimonas sp.
GTCGTGTCGGTCCTCTAGCAAGTATTTGCACTCATTGGAAATTAAAGCTCCAAGGGCCCTCCATTTGAGCACTGAGGTGACGCCAGGCAACAGATGACCACCGGCGACCTTTGTCAGCAAAATAGGATGGGGGTTGCGCAACGCAGCGCCTTGAACAGGAGCAAAGCCCCAGCATGGCACTTTCCCCCGATTCACACCCCGCAAACTTTTCTGACCGTCAAGAACTGGCAGAAAAGCTCATTCCTCTCATTGGCGATCTTTATCGCAGCCACGGGGTCGAGCTCACCATTCACGGTCGCAGTCTCATCAACTGCTCACCCTTGGCCATCGTTAAGGCACACCGTTTCGCACGCCACATCGACGGCGCTGAATTAGATGTTGCCCGCACGCTCGAAATCGTTCGCGCTCTCGTCGCACTCAACCCTGGCCCAGCCTCGGTGGATGTCGCCCGGTTGCTTTCTGGTCACGCAGCCCTGGTAGAAGCGTCAGCAGCTTCGTCGCCCGCACCCTCACTAGTGAGCTACCTCGAGGGCGAGCTCGCCAGTATCTCTGGTAAGAGCGTTCCACTCTCGCCAGCAGATGGCGCCGACGTCGTGCTTTACGGCTTTGGGCGCATCGGCCGTTTGCTCGCTCGCATTTTGATTGGTCAAGCCGAGAACCCGCGCGGCTTGCGCCTACGTGCCATTGTTGTGCGCAAGGGAGACGAAAAAGACCTGATCAAGCGTGCCAGCCTCTTGCGCCGCGACTCGATACACGGCCCCTTCGACGGAACCATCACCATCGATGCCGAGAAGAACCAGATCATTGCCAACGGCATCCCGATTCAGGTTATTTACTCTAATGACCCGACCACCGTGGACTACGTCTCTTTCGGAATCGATAATGCTGTCCTGGTTGATAACACTGGCCGGTGGCGCGATGAAGAGAGCCTGGCCCAACACCTCAAGAACAAGGGTATTTCGCGCGTTCTATTGACAGCTCCGGGCAAAGGTGCGCTCAAGAACATTGTGTTTGGCATCAACGAGACCATGATTACCCCCGAAGACCTGATCATCACGGCGGCTTCGTGCACGACAAATGCCATCACACCTGTGCTCAAAGTGCTGAATGACGAATATGGCATTGAGTACGGCCACGTCGAGACGGTTCACTCGTACACCAACGACCAGAACCTCACCGATAACTTTCACAAAGGAGACCGTCGCGGTCGCTCGGCAGCCCTCAACATGGTTCTCACCGAAACCGGCGCGGCCAAGGCTGTTGCTAAGGCACTGCCAGAGCTGGAGGGCAAGCTCACCGGCAACGCCATTCGCGTTCCCACGGCCGATGTCTCCATGGCTATTCTCAATCTCACGCTCGCCAAGCCCGCCGAGAAGGATACCCTCAACGCCTTCTTGCGAAATGCCTCACTGCACTCGTCGCTGCATGATCAGATTGATTACATCGACTCACCTGAGGTTGTCTCGACAGACTTTATCGGCTCAAATCGTGCGGGTATCGTTGATGGCCTCGCCACAATCACGAGTGGCAATCACGTGGTCGTCTACGTCTGGTACGACAATGAGTATGGCTACAGCAACCAGGTTGTTCGGGTTGTGAAGGAGCTCGCCGGCACGAACCCGCCGCTGGTTCCCGCTCGCCGCTAGGTTCCCGCTCAATCTTTCATTCGCGCGCGACGCTGTAGCCCAGAAGTCAACGACTATTGGTTTGGTTTCGTCGAACGGTCACGTTTCGCGGGGTAATGACCCTTCGTCAAACGCGAGTGGTCACGTTTCGTGACCTGGATGTGCTCCAAGGTCGCGAATCGTGACCGGTCAACTCATCCTGACGACACCATGGCCACAAAACGTGACCACTCAAAGCGCGACCCATGGTGACGGCACCAGAGAAGCGCCCGGGACGCAAAACCGCCCCCGACATCCACATAATGGATGCCGAAGGCGGTAGCTGGACTGACATGACTGGGGCACGTATAGGCCCGCGTCAGGTCAGCGCTCAGCAGTTTTCGCGCTAGGAGCCTTAGCAGCCTTTGCCCCTACTACCAGCGTTAGCGGCCCTGGGGCCGTGAGGCGCGGGGGGGACGCTCGCTGCGGTCGCGACGAGGCATTCCCACGGGCTCGCTGAAGCCACCGCGCGTCATGCCGCCTTCACGCGAACCGCCTTCACGCGATCCAGAAGCTGATGCGGAACCAGCATCACGCGAACGCGATCCCTGGCCTGCGGGAGCAGAAGAACGACGGGGTGCGGCAGCGCCACCTTGGCCAGAGCCGGAGCCAGCACCGCGGCCCGCGTTGTGTCCACCTCCGCGACGTGGCTCAGAACGGCCTTCGGAACGGCCGTCGCTGGAACCCAGACGAGGTGAGTCGGAGCGACCATTGCTGGAACCCTGCGAGGAGTTGTCGCTGTAGCCAGTGCTGTAGCTCTGGCCGCCACCGTCGCGTGAACCACCCGAGCGTGAGCCCTGTGCGGAGCCGCCGTCGCGCGAACCGGATCGTGAACCTTGGCCCGCACCCTGACCTGCACCGGAGCGTGAACGTTGACCGCCCTCGTTGGGACGACCCGAACGGTCAGCACGCTTGCGTTGCGCGTTGGCACCCATTGACTGGCCACCACCCTGGGGGCGCTCGACACGAATCGATGGCTTGACGTACTCGGCAACGTCACCGATCAAAGCCAAAACTTCGGGGGATTGTGCCGTGACGGCGGAGGGCGTGACGGTGATGTCTGCCTTGCGCAGAAGCTGTGCGAGGTCCTTCTTCTGAGGAGGCAAGCAAATGGTGACAACGTCACCCTCAGCACCGGCGCGGGCTGTGCGGCCCGAGCGGTGAAGGTACGCCTTGTGCTCCATGGGAGGGTCAACATGGATAACGAGTTCAACGTCGTCCACGTGCACGCCACGAGCAGCCACGTCGGTGGCCACGAGAACGCGAACCGATCCTTCGCCAAACGCGGCCAGGTTGCGGTCACGCTGAGGCTGCGACAGGTTTCCGTGCAGGTCAACCGAGGGGATTCCAGCATCCGTGAGCTTCTTGGCAAGTTTCTTGGCGTGGTGCTTGGTACGCATGAACAAGATGCGACGACCGGTGCCCGATGCGAGCGCCTGAATGAGATCATTCTTGGCCTCAACCGAGGG
>JBLHYZ010000163.1:0-3076 GCA_047631115.1 Alpinimonas sp.
GCGCCTGCGCCACAGCTTTGGGGCGGTCAACCTCGAGGACATCTCAGCCCCTCGCTGCTTCGAGCTCGAAGCCAAAGTCATCGAGGCGCTGGACATGCCCGTCATGCATGACGACCAGCACGGAACCGCGGTCGTTGTTTTGGCCGCCCTCACCAATGCTGCCAAGGTCGTCGAACGCGAACTCACGTCGCTGCGTGTTGTCATCTCCGGGGCCGGCGCTGCCGGGCTGGCTGTGGCAGAAATACTGCTCACCGCAGGAATCTCTGATGTCATCATTTTGGATTCCCGCGGAATTTTGAGCGTGGATCGCACCGACATGTACGACATCAAAGAAGGCTTCGCCAAGCGCAGCAACCCCCGCAATATTGTGGGCGGACCGGTTCAGGCATTCGAGGGCGCCGATGTGTACATCGGAGTTTCTTCGGGCCAGGTTGACGAGTCACTGCTGGCAACGATGTCTGGCGATGCCATGGTCTTTGCCATGGCTAATCCCACCCCCGAGGTTCACCCCGAGATCGCGGCCAAGTATGCGCGCATTGTGGCCACCGGCCGTAGTGACTTTCCCAACCAAATCAATAACGTGTTGGCGTTCCCGGGTATCTTCCGAGGCGCTCTGGATGCTGGCGCTCACCGCATCACCCCCGCCATGAAGCTTGCCGCAGCCCAAGCGATTGCGGGCATCGTGGGCGATGACCTCGCCGCCGACTACATCATCCCGAGCCCCCTCGATGAGCGGGTTGCCTTGGCCGTCGCTGCCGCCGTGATGGCAGCCGTTTAACGTTCCGTTCACCCTCTCCACCATGGCTACCGCTACCGTTGAGGTATGGGTACACGTGGTGGCGACTTTAAGGGAAATAAGGCCTATTTGCCGAGCAAGCCATGCGCCGTTTGTGGACGAACCATGACCTGGCGCAAGGCGTGGGCCAAGAATTGGGAAGAAGTGCGTTATTGCAGTGACGCCTGCCGTCGCCAGAAATCCAGAGCCACGACAGACGACAACTCTGCCTAGTGGGTGGGGGGCTTGTCCGGCTTGGTCCCCATTGCGTGGAGGCAGTTCTTAGAAGTCTGCTGTGACGGGGTCGGGGCCCAATCGGGCGCCGGTGTTCAAGGCAGCAATCAGGTTGAGATCTGCAACGTCGAGTTCAAAGTCGAAGACGTCGAAGTTTTCGGCGATGCGGTGGGGCGTCGTCGACTTGGGGATGACCAAACGATCGCTCTGGATGTGCCAGCGAATAATAACCTGCGCAACCGTCTTGCCGTGCTTGGCGGCAAGACCGAGAAGAACCTCGTTGTCGAGAGACTTGCCCTGAGCCAAGGGGCTCCAGGCTTCCGTGGTGATTCCGCGCGAAGTGTTAAACGCTTGCAGTTCGCGCTGCTGTAGGAAGGGGTGCAGCTCGACCTGGTTGACCGATGGAACAACGTCGGTTGCGTCTGCGAGGCCTTCGAGATGCTCGACGGCAAAGTTCGATACACCGATCGAGCGGGCGCGACCAGACTCCTGAATCTTAATGAGGGTCTCCCAGGTCTGCGTATACAGGCCACGCGTGGGAGATGCCCAGTGAATGAGGTAGAGGTCGACATAGTCGAGCCCCAAAAGGTCCAGGCTGTTCTCGAATGCGGCGATTGCCGTGTCGGTGCCCTGCTTGTCGTTCCACAGCTTGGTGGTGACGAAGTAGTCTTCGCGAGCCATCCCAGAAGCCTTAAGAGCACGGCCCACGCCGGCCTCGTTTTCGTAGATAGCTGCGGTGTCAATGTTGCGGTACCCAACCTCAAGGGCGGCCTCCACGGCGGGCTGCGCTGCGTCGTCAGCGACCTGCCACACGCCAAAGCCGACCTGCGGAATGACAATGCCGTCGTTGAGAGTTATTTCATTACCGGGACCGTATGTGTGTGCTTCAGTCATAAAGACTCCTTGCGTTTAAGTGCGAAAGTTTCAGACTACGCCCGTGACGGGGAGCGACTCTGACCGGACGTTCAGGGTTGAGCTAGTGACGGTTGCGCATCGGGATGAGCAGGAGGAGGCCAGCCAGAAGCACGATGACGATGCCCAAGATACCCCAGTAGGTGGCGCCGCCGACGGCGACGAACACGGCAAAGAGGGTTGGTGCCAGAAAGCTGATGGCGCGACCCGTCGTGGCGTACAGACCGAAGAGCTCACCCTCGCCTCCGGGAGGAGCCAAGCGGGCGAGGAACGTGCGGCTGGAGGACTGGGCGGGACCCACGAACAGAGTCAACAGCAAGCCACCAATCCAGAACGCGGTTTCGCCGCCATCGTGAAACAGGAACAGGGCCAACCCGGTCACCACGAGGCCGGCAAGAGCCGTGATGATGACGGGCTTAGGGCCAAACTTGTCGTCAAACCAGCCCGCCGCAAAGACACCAATCCCGGCCACCACATTGGCAGCGATAGCGAAGAAGATCACGCCGGTGGGGCTGAAGCCAAAGACGACGCCGGCCAGAACACCACCAAAGGCGAAGACGGCCGCGAGGCCATCGCGGAACACGGCGCTGGCCAGCAAGAAGTAGAACGTGGGACGTTCGTTGAGATAGAGGTCTTTGATGCGGCTGAATAATTTGCGGTACGAGGCCACGACGCCGAGCTTGGAATCTGGATCAACCGCGGTGTTCTCGGGAACAGCCAGCAACACGGGGATGGAAAACACGAGCGACCAGATGGCCGCGAATACAGCGATGACGCGAATATTCATGCCGCCGTCGGAGGTGATTCCAAACCAGTACGGCGGGTCCCCAAGGATGAAGCCCACCAGAGAAATGAGGAGCACCACGATGCCACCCAGGTAGCCGGCACCCCAGCCAAACCCACTGACGCGACCGATGGTCGTGGGGGTGGAGACCTGAAGCAGCATGGCGTTGTAGTTGACGTTGGCCATCTCGTAGAACACGTTGCCAATTGCCAAGAGCGTAATCCCCAGCAAGAAAAAGGCCGGTGCGGCTTCAACAAAGAACATGAGGAGAGTGACGACAATGACCACGGCGGTGTTGACGCCGAGCCACAGCTTTCGCTTGCCGCCCGCATCCGTGCGTTGTCCCACGATGGGGGCGATGACGGCCACCA
>JBLHYZ010000164.1:0-3072 GCA_047631115.1 Alpinimonas sp.
TGAGGAAGGCCGCGTCAAGGTTCGTCCCGCGCGCGACCCGTTGCGTGAAGTGGTGGGCGAGCGGGAATTCGCGGTGGATGCGCGTGGCTTCTGGCAGGTTCACCGCCAGGCTGCCACGACCCTGTCGTATGCCGTCACCCAGATGATCGATGAGGAGCTGTTCGAGCCGCACGCGGCCAACCTTGACCTTTACGGAGGCGTCGGGTTGTTTGCTGCCGCCATTGGTGATCGCTTCGGTTCCTCCACGGGCATGACTGTGGTCGAATCCGATGAGATGGCAGTTGCTTACGCGGCCGAGAACCTTGCCGAGTGGTCGGGAGCCTACACAATTGCCGCTCGCGTTGACGACTTTATGCGCGACCTCGTTGATAACGCCACCGCCGACGAGAGGGTTCACTTTGAGGCGGCTACCGTCGTGCTCGATCCTCCCCGTGCCGGAGCCGGCAGAGACGTCATCGAGGGTCTGGCACAGATGCGTCCGGCTCAGATTGTCTACGTAGCGTGCGATCCCGTGGCCTTGTCGCGCGACGTAGAGTCCCTCGCGCGCTTGGGCTACAAAATGGCCAACCTGCGGGCGTTCGACTTGTTCCCCAACACCCACCACGTCGAGGCCGTCGCCCGCTTCATTCCGGCAGGTTAGTGGTTGTAGTCCCAGCCGAAAGTATGACGGGCCCGAGTATCACCGCGGAGAGCGCGCTGGCTTCGTTCCCAACGTGACTGCCCCACAGCACTCACCGCGTGCTCGAGTGCAGACTCTTCGTCAATCTGAGCATCGAGAACCGCCTCGACGGCGGCTTTCTCTTCGGGGCTGACACTTTGGGTGATAAATCTGATGGCACCCATTACAGCGGAATGTTTCCGTGCTTCTTGGGGGGCAGCGAAGCGCGCTTGCCACGCAGCGAGCGCAAGGCCTTGATGACCGCGACGCGCGTCGCCGCAGGCTCGATGACGCCGTCCAGTTCGCCGCGCTCGGCAGCCAAGAATGGGCTAGCCACGTTGTAGGTGTACTCGTTCGCGAGCTTGGTGCGCACCGCGGCAACGTCTTCGCCGGCGCCTTCGGCCTGCTTGATTTCGTTGCGGTACAAAATGTTGACGGCGCCTTGGCCGCCCATGACGGCGATTTCTGCCGTCGGCCAAGCGAGGTTAATGTCGGCACCAAGTTGCTTCGAACCCATCACGATGTACGCGCCGCCGTAGGCCTTGCGGGTGATGATCGTCACCAGGGGAACGGTAGCTTCGGCGTAGGCATAGAGGAGTTTCGCACCGCGGCGAATCACGCCGGTCCACTCCTGATCAGTTCCGGGAAGGAACCCGGGCACGTCTACCAGGGTCAAGATGGGGATTGAGAAGGCGTCACAAAAACGAACGAAACGACTGGCTTTCTCGCCGGCCTCAATATTCAACGTGCCCGCCATCTGGCTGGGCTGGTTGGCGACAATGCCGACGGAGCGACCTTCAACCCGGGCGAAACCAATCACGATGTTGGGTGCGAACAGGGGCTGAACTTCAAGAAAGTCTTGGTTGTCGACCACGTGCCGAATAACCTCGTGCACGTCATAGGGTTGGTTGGTCGAGTCGGGAATGAGGGTGTTGATCTTGCGGTCGGCCTCGGTGATTTCGAGTTCGACGTTGCTCTCGTACACGGGCACATCAGCCATGTTGTTATCGGGCAAGAAGCTCACCAGCGTGCGAGCATAATCCAACGCATCGCTCTCATCGGAAGCGAGGTAGTGCGAGACGCCGGAGACGGTGTTGTGCGTGAGCGCCCCTCCAAGTTCTTCCATGCCGACATCTTCGCCGGTCACGGTCTTGATGACATCTGGGCCCGTCACAAACATCTGGCTGGTCTTATCCACCATGATGACAAAGTCGGTCAGGGCGGGGGAGTACACAGCGCCACCGGCGGCAGGGCCCATGATGAGAGAGATTTGCGGGATGACCCCGGACGAGGCGGTGTTGCGACGGAAAATCTCGCCGTACTTGCCCAGAGCGACGACGCCTTCCTGGATGCGAGCTCCACCGGAGTCGAGGATTCCAAAGATTGGCACGCCTGTTTTGAGGGCGAGGTCCATGACTTTGATGATTTTCTCGCCGGCTACTTCGCCGAGCGAACCACCGAAGACCGTGAAGTCCTGCGAGTACACGGCAACCTGACGGCCGTGAATCGTGCCGGTGCCGGTCACAACGGCGTCACCGTAGGGGCGCTTGGCATCCATGCCAAAGGCTGTGGTGCGGTGGCGAACAAATTCGTCGAGCTCCACAAACGATCCCGGATCAAGGAGTTCGGTGATGCGCTCGCGCGCCGTCATCTTTCCCTTGGCGTGCTGCTTACTCTGGGCCACCTCACCGCTGGCGATAACCGCCTCGTGATAACGATCCTTGAGGTCGGCAAGCTTTCCAGCCGTGGTGAACGGGTTTGCGTTTTTCGTTTCGGCACTCACGTTTTCACTCTACTTGCCAGCCCCTTGCGATATGGGTTAGAGAACACCTACAAAAAAACTACGGCCAGAACCGTCACAATGTTCATATGCATCTGCCATTAAGCACCAACGTTTCACCATTGTTGACCTGGACTCCGTCTGTGGGGTCTACAAACGTGGTCCTGCGCGAGCGTGCCGCTCGAGATCCCGCATTGGAAGCTCCCGACTTCACCGTACTGGCAACCGATAACCAAACTGCCGGCCGTGGCCGCCTGGATCGCAGGTGGGTCGCCCCCGCTGGTGCCTCGCTGGCCGTCTCGGTACTGCTCCGCCCCCAAACCCCCTCGGGCCGGCCGCTGGAGATGGCGGCGTTTGCGTGGTATCCGCTGCTCGCGGGGCTGGCCATGACGCGCGCCTGTGCTTCTGTTCTGGCGGTGCCCTCGGTGGTCACACTCAAATGGCCCAATGATGTCTTGGTCAACCACAAGAAAGTGAGCGGCATCCTGACCGAGCTCGTCTCGACCGCCACAGGCCCCGCGGTCATCATTGGGGCTGGCGTGAACCTCACCCTGAGAGCTGACCAGCTTCCCACTCCCACCTCCACATCTTTGGCGCTCGCTGGGTTATCGGCATCGACAGCCGTATCTCACAA
>JBLHYZ010000165.1:0-3072 GCA_047631115.1 Alpinimonas sp.
CCGGCCAGTGCGCGGCGAAGCTTCCAGGTGACCTTGACCTCATCGGCACCAAGGAGCATCTCTTCACGGCGCGTACCGGAGGCGTTGATGTCAACGGCGGGGAAGATGCGCTTGTCAGCGAGCTGACGAGAAAGACGCAGTTCCATGTTGCCGGTGCCCTTGAACTCCTCGAAGATAACGTCATCCATCTTGGAACCGGTCTCAACGAGAGCCGACGCGATGATGGTGAGCGATCCGCCGTTTTCAATGTTGCGGGCAGCACCGAAGAACTTCTTGGGTGGGTATAGCGCCGCAGCGTCGACACCACCAGAGAGGATACGGCCCGATGCGGGAGCAGCCAGGTTGTACGCACGGCCGAGGCGCGTGATGGAGTCCAGAAGCACGACAACATCCTGACCGAGCTCAACGAGACGCTTGGCGCGCTCGATAGCAAGTTCGGCAACCATGGTGTGGTCTTCAGCGGGACGGTCAAAGGTGGAGGCAATGACCTCACCCTTGACGGTGCGCTGCATATCGGTAACTTCTTCGGGACGCTCGTCCACGAGCACGACCATGAGGTGAACCTCGGGGTTGTTCTCGGCGATGGAGTTAGCGATTTGCTGCATAATGATGGTCTTGCCAGCCTTGGGGGGTGCCACGATCAGGCCGCGTTGTCCCTTACCAATAGGGGCTACCAAGTCAATGATGCGAGCGGTGAGCTTGATGGAATCCGTCTCCAGACGCAGACGCTCCTGGGGGTACAAAGGCGTGAGGTCTTGGAAGTCGACGCGGGTGGCGGCTTCTTCCACGGTCTGACCGTTAATGGAGTCGACCTTGACCAAAGCGTTGTACTTCTGACGACCGAAGCCCTCGGTTTCGCGAGGCTGCTTGATGGCACCGATAACGGCGTCACCCTTGCGCAGGTTGTACTTCTTGACCTGGCCCAGCGAGACGTACACGTCGTTGTTGCCGGGCAGGTAGCCGGCTGTGCGCACGAAGGCGTAGTTGTCGAGAACATCCAAAATGCCCGCGATGGGGATCAGAACGTCGTCGTCGAGGATCTCGGGTTCAATGTCATCTCCACCGATGCGGCCGCCACGACGACGGTCACGCTGACGTCCGCGAGCGCTGTCACGACCGTAACGGTCGTCACCCTCGATTTCGGGGCCGTTGTTGTTCTGGCGTCCGCCATCACGGTTGTTGTTATCGCGGGCATTGTCACGAGTGTTCTCGCGCGGGTTCTGGCGGTTGTTCTCACGGGGGTTCTGGTTTTCGCGGCCATTCTCCCGGCCGTTTTCACGAGAATTCTGACGCGCGTTATCGCGCTGGTTTTGGCGGCCATTTTGGCGACCATTGTTCTCTGAAGTGTTATCGGCGGCGGCTTCGTTCTCGCTCTCACCAGCGTTATCGGCGTTGGCGTTCTCGCCACGGGGAGTGCGCCCGTTGCGGCCACGGCTGCGGCTACGTGAGGGGCGCTCACCTTCCGCACGGTCACCTTCGGTGCCAGCAGCTGCGGAGGTGGAGGAAGAATCACTCTTCTCCATTTCACCCCATGAGGCATCGTTCTGGGCGGAGATTGCATCCGATGCGGCCTGGGCCTCGGCAGAGACCTCAGAGGACTGGGGCGAATGGGCCGACTCGTTTTCGGAAGCCGCAGCTTTCGCGGCTGCCGCAGCGCCGCGAACGGGACGACCACGCCGTGCGCGAGCAGGAGCGACACCCTCGGCGGGTGCATCTGAGGAGGAAGCGCCTGAGCCAGAGGCGTCTGACGAAGTCGCGTTTGAAGAAGCCACTTCAGAAGAAAAAGCTTCGGAACCAGCAGAGGGCGCTTCGCTTGCGACTACTCCGGATGCTGCGGATGCTGCTGCGGCTGCAGCAGCTGCCTTGGTGGGGCGACCGCGGCGGCGAGGAGCCTCAGCGGGCTCATCGTTTGTGACGACGGGAAGGTCAGCGTTGTCGCTGGGCTTGTCGGCGGCATTGACGTGGTTGACAGCGCTCACAGCGGTGGAGCTCGTTGTAACAGTGCTTGCGGCGACATCGCCAGCGGCAACAGGTGCCGATGTCGAGACGCGGCGTGACGCGCGTTTGCGGGGTGCTGCTTCTGCAGCGGGAGTGTTGTTCTCGGTGATCTCGTCCACGAGGTTTCCTTACTAAGTAATTGTGTGTGCACCAGAGCTGTTCCATGCCTTTACCCCAAAGTTCAAGGGCGGCACATGAGGAAGTAGTGCGAATAGTTGCTATGGCCGAGTGGCCGGTGAATGCTCCGGGAGGGCTCCCGCGTAATTACGCGGCTTCAACCGGGTGCGCCTTTACACTAGCATCCTTGCCCGACAGTTTCACATTTCAGCCGTGGAGGCCAACAAAATGGCTTTCTATTGGGCCTTATAGACTGTCTACCAGAGTGAATAACGTGATGAAATCAGAGACGCGACCGGCCAACGTCGCCGTCATTACCGTCTCTTATAACTCCAGCGCCCAGCTAGAAGCTTTTCTCACCAGTGCTGTCGCTACAGTTGGTAATGCAACCCAAATCCTTGTTGTAGACAATGCTTCGAGTGACATCGAGAGCACTCGTTCGCTCACCAAAAAGTATGGCGCCCGCCTTCTCGAGCTTTTAGATAACCGCGGATACGGTGGTGCGGTTAACGCCGGCGTCTTGACATTAGATACTTCAGTTGACTTCGTCGTCGTCGCCAACCCCGATCTTTCTTTCCAGCCCAACTCGGTTGCTCAGCTTGTTGCAGCGGCTGCAGCCGACCCTCGGGTTGCGACGACGGGACCACGCGTTCTCAACGTTGACGGCACGTCCTACCCATCCGCTCGCTCCATACCTTCTCTGCGAGCCGGTATTGGTCACGCCCTGTTTGCCAATCTGTGGCCTACCAACCCCTGGACCCGCTCGTACCATTCGAATGTTGCGACTGGCAACGAGCAAATCGCCGTCGGCTGGCTTTCAGGCTCGTGCGTCTGCGTTCGCCGAACTGCATTTGAAGCCGTCGGGGGTTTTGACGAAGAATTCTTCATGTACTTCGAAGATGTTGACCTCGGCTACAGGCTCGGCAAACTTGGCTTCATCAACGTCTTTGTTCCTCA
>JBLHYZ010000166.1:0-3062 GCA_047631115.1 Alpinimonas sp.
CTCACTCCTGACGAAGGCAAACTTAAAGTCACGGGATTAGTGCTTCCAGTGCGTTCGGGAGCTGTTCGCAAGAGGGTCGGGCTTGTGGATGCTGGGGCCATTGCCAGTGGCGATCTGCGACAGGTCATGCGCGTAGCTCTTCGCGAGCATCCTGATGTCATTGTGATTGATGGCATCGATACCGTTGCGGCTCCCGAGGCGCGGGCCGGAGTGCGCGATGCTCTGAGTTTGGCTGCTACCGACAAGCGTCGTCGTGGTCGGCCCCTCACCATTGTTGTGGGCACCACCACAAAGGCCCCTGCGGAGGCACTCGGAGATGTCCTACCGAATGTCGAAGAGGCCGCCGTCTTCAAGCTCACCACCCCGAAGAAACCAGCATCGAAGAAACCAGCATCGAAGAAATCAGCACAGACGAAATCAGCACAGACGAAAGCCAAGGTAACAGCATGACGAACCTCCTCAACCGCATGACGCGGCGCCCCGATGGTCGCGTGTCACCCCTGAGTATCTTGGGACTCGTTATGGTGCCGCTCATCGTTGCTGGTTTGCTCGTTTGGGGCCTCTGGAGCCCCGAAGATCGCCTCAACACTGTGACGGCCGCGATTGTGAACAACGACGTGCCGGTGACCATCGACGGGCAGTACGTTCCTCTTGGGCGCCAACTCTCCGCCGGTCTTGTCGGCGGGGCTGACGAGGGTGCCACAAACTTCAACTGGGTCTTGACCGATGCGAACGGAGCGGCCAAAGGCCTAACCAGCGGTGATTACGTTGCGGTTGTCACGATCCCTAAGAACTTCTCGGCTGCAGCCACATCACCCGGTGGTGACGCTTTGCAAGCAGAGCAAGCCACGATTGACGTGGCTACCAGCGATAAGAGTCTGCTCGTTGATGATGCCATCAGCTCAGCGATTACCTCCACCGCGGCCACACTTCTGGGCCGGCAACTGACCACGAATTACCTCGAGAACGTGTATCTCGGGTTCAATACCCTTTCTGATCAATTGGCCACCGCTGCCGGGGGTGCCAGTGACCTCGCTACCGGAACATTTGCACTGGCCAACGGCGCAAATGAACTGGCCAGTGGTGCGGGTCAACTCTCGGCGGGGCTCTCCGCTGTGGCCCAGCAGACCGCCAATTTGCCGAGCCAAACATCACAACTCGCCGGCGGTGCGGCTCAAACGAACACCGGTGCCCAGCAGGTCTCTGCAGGAGCAGCGCAGCTGAGTGGTGGCCTCGCTGGCTTGAGCGCTTCGTGCGTCAACCCGAGTTCTGATCCCACGTTCTGCTCTTCGCTAGCGGCCCTTGCCGGCGCTGCTTCGAGCGTCGCATCTGGCGCCGCCGGTGTCGCCACCGGCACGTCGGGAGTGGCGTCGGGAACCGCCAGTTTGGCATCGGGAATTCCAGCCCTCTCCAGTGGAATCTCCGACCTCGCCTCGGCTAGTTCACAAATTTACGCGGGCGTTCTCGGCATTGGTGGTGGTGCCACCGAGCTCGGAAACGGCACTCAGAGCCTTGCTGCCGGGCTTGAGACTGCCGTAGCTCAGCTGCCGACCTACACGGAAGCCCAGCGAACCCAGCTGGCCGATGTCGTGTCGAACCCCGTAGGCGTAGCGGGCGGTCAGTCGCTGTCCTTCGGACAATCCAGCACCCCGCTCTATCTAGTGCTCGCCCTCTGGATTGGGGCACTCGCTACCTTTATCGCACTAGGCGCACTGCCCAAACGCCTTTTGGAGTCGACCCGATCGTCTTCTGTGCTCACGGTGAGAATGTTTGCCATCCCCGGGGCCATTGGGGCCGTTCAAGGAGTCTTGGTGGCCGCAATTATTGCCATTGCCCAAGGCTATGGATTCGGCGAATGGCTTGCCATCGCGGGAATTTCGGCCCTCATCGGCATTGTCTTTGCTGCCACAAATCAGGCTCTCATCGCACTCTTGGGAGGGGCTGGTCGCCTGATATCCATGAGCGTTGCACTTCTCGTGTTGGTAACCGGGATTATTGCCACCGTTCCCCCAGCGCTCGTGACAGCCGTGGGGTTCACTCCAGCAGCCTCCGCGGTGACGAGTCTGCAGGCAGTATTGAGCGGAACGCCCCATACAGGACTCGGCGGCGCTCTCACCGCTCTCGTGGTCTGGGCACTGGGTGCGTTGGCGGTGACAGTGCTCGTCGTTTCGCGAAAGCGTCGCGTCAGCATTCGTCAACTGCTGAAGGCAGCCAAGCCTGCCTAAACCGCTTGACCGCTTGACCGCTTGACCGCTTGACCGCTTGGCCACCTGACCACTTGGCCACCTGACCGCTTGACCGCTTGACCACTTGGCCACTTGACCCCTCAGCCCCTCAACCCCTCAACGTCAGGGATAAGTTGCACGCGCAACGAATCCACGCGTTCTGAGATCACCGGCTCCTTGGCCCACCTATCCGCCAGCCCATTAACGATAAGCAAGAGATCGTCTTGCTCCAAGTTGGGAGTCAATAAGAGTTCGACCGTGAGCTCATCCCCTTGGCCGCGGGCATCGGGATCTCCAGCGCGCAGCGTCAGGAGGCGCACGTCGGGGTGGGAGGCCGCTGATTGAGCGAAAGCCTGCGCAACAAGCGGGTCGACATGACTGGGAATCCACGGAAGAGACTGCGCAATGGCATCGACGGTTGGTCGACGGACCACAAATTCTGTAACGCTCCCCGGATCAACCACGACCCACTGGGCGCCGTCGCCGGCAGCCGCGAGAGCAACACGCGTGCCATCGGCCGGCACCGGGCGGGCATCTGAGCGCCACACTGTCATGGCGCTAACACTTGTGAACACCGGGAGGACTTTGCGTTCCCCCGGCCCTGCCACCGTGACAATACCCAGTTCTTGAGTCTTGTCGACAGTGAGTCCCTGAGCGTTCACTCCGACATCTCCTGCTTCAGCGACCAACGGGATGAGAAAACGCGCCACGCGAATCGCGTCAATGACGGCACTGTGCTCCTGCGCCCGCTCTGGAGAAAACACATCCGTGGCCCGGAACCGTTCGAGGGCCTCCATGAGCTCGGGCGGGGCTGAACCGTCATCACCAGCATTGGGG
>JBLHYZ010000167.1:0-3039 GCA_047631115.1 Alpinimonas sp.
GCCACAGGGTTAGAGCTGTTCTTGCGGGCGGTCTGGTTTTGGGCGTTGGCGCAGTTATGACGCTCGCTTCCTGGAACGACAGCGAGTTTATTAAGGGCACCTTTACGGCAAGCGGTTTCAGTATTGAGGGCAGCCTTGACGGTACGGTCTACAGTGACCACAGTCCTATAGGGAACGCCGCAATTCTTGTCTTTACTGCTCCGGCAACGGCGCTATCTCCTGGGGATATCGTCTATGCCCCGTATGCCGTTCGTCTTGACAGCACGTCCACAAGCAACGGCACGGTGACGGTTACGTCGGCCGCGACGTCAGGCGTCGTGGCCGGTCTTACCTACAGCCTTGTTAAAACGAGCACTTTTTCTTGCAATCAGTCATCGGCTGCGGCGGGAGTGGTCGTGATTCCTGCGGGGACCGCCGTCGGCGTCGTTCCGGCATCGACCACATTTCCCGTGGCCATGGGCGCTGGTTCTGACGCGGGAGCGCCCGAAGAACTGTGTCTTGTTGTGACCGCTGGGGAGACGCTGACTCAGCTCCAAACCGGTACGGCTACCTTCGAGTTTGCTGCAGTCTCGAACTAGTCCGTGATGGCTTTGAAAGCGGCTCCCCAGCGTGCGCTGAGAAAGTCTTTTGCGGGTGGGGCGGGAGAGATTGTTCTCACGCTTGCGGCGCTGGGCGGAGCTGTGTGCATTGTCCTTGTTATTCTGGCGCTGACATTGGGTCTCACACTGATCATGTTTAAAACGGGCTCTATGGCTCCGACAATCCCGGCCGGCTCGGTGGCACTGGTTCACGATATACCTGCACGGGGGGTGAGCGTGGGCGACATAGTCACCATAGCTCGCCCCAACAACTTGCCTGTGACCCACCGCGTCACATCAATCACTCCCGCAGCGGGGGAGACTTTCGTGATTACGATGCGAGGTGACGCCAATTCGAGTGACGATGCGACGCCATATGTTGTTGAGCGTGCACGAGTAGTTCTCGTGTCGATACCAGGTCTTGCAAACGTGCTTGTGGCGTTTTCTCAGCCATTCGTGATGGCTGGACTTTCTTTGGCGGCCGCTGCTGTCGTGACGTGGGCTTACTGGCCTCGCGAGAGACGGCGTCGCAAATCTGGTTCTCACGCCAAATCAGAAAACTCCTCTGAAGTGGTCACGGGGGAGCGGGAGCGTGCACAGTGACGAGGCAAGAGAAGCGACTCTTCGCGACGCGAGCAATCGCATTGACACTTTTATCCATCATTAGCTCCGTCAGCTTCCCGCAAGCGACCGCAGACGCACAATGGCGAGACACTTCGTACACGAAGTCGACGTTTACTGCTCTGGTCGTAAACCCGCCGACGAAGTTGACGTGCACCGCAGGCATACTGATGCCGGTTACTTTTCGCTGGACGGCACCACCAGCGCCCACAACGCTGAACTCCGGTGCCCCTATGACGGGCTATCGGTGGACGCTTAAGAACGCTGGTGGAGCCACGATTGACACGGGACTTCTCGCCTCATCGGCGACCTCAAAGTCTTTCCTTGGCGACGGAGCCATCTCACTGGGCGTGACATATTACTTCTCGCTAGTTGCCTTGGGACCCTCGCCGTGGCGATCGACGCCTGTTATTGGAACGGCAACTTTCACCACGGTAATCGTTATCGGCATCCTGTCGGCCTGCACGGTGACCTAGTCTTCGCTGCTCGTCACTGTCAAAACCCCGGCGGCACCGATTCGTATGGTGGTCCCGTCCTCTAGCTCAACAACGGGTCGTCCCTCAAGCCAGGTAAGAGTCCAACGCCACGAAGCGATTCCGGCCTCGGGATGAGAGGTCGCAAGGTCCTTCAATTCAGATTCAACTCTGGCGATTGCCGCCAGAACAGGCTCTGGAAGCCCCTCCGGTGCCGGCAGCCAGACGTTCCATCGTGTTCCGAGCTGCATCGACTAGTTTCCAGAATCCGAAGCAGCGGATCCCGCAGATTCAGCGGGAGCAGGAGCAGGCTCGGTCGGAGCGAGCTCGAAGTCGGTAACGGCAAGCTCGTCTGCGACGGCCAGAGTGAGAACCTCGATGCGACCAACGGCACGGAGGTCATCCAGTGCGTGTGTCAGAAGGGAAATCATCACTGCGGGGGCGTTGATGGTTGCGGAGAGCACCACGGTCTTCTGCGATGCCTTCGCGTCGGTCTTGCCGCGACGAATCCCAACCAGGGCTGCGGATGTGGCAACCAGAATGGCAGGATCGCTTTCACCCACCATGGCAGCATCAAACTCCGTGACGACGGGCCAAGCGCTGCGGTGAACAGAATCTTCGTTGAACCACGACCACACTTCGGCGGTGGCAAAGGGCAATACGGGAGCAAAGAGTCGCAGCATCACGTTGAGCGCCAAACGCAAAGCGGCCACGGCCGATCCCTGTTCAGGGTTTTCAACGTTATAAGCACGTTCCTTCACCAGCTCCAGGTAGTCGTCACAGAAGTTCCAGAAGAAGCTCTCTGTCACTTCCAGCGCCTTGGCATGGTCGTAGTTCGTGAGGGCTGCGGTGGCATCTGCCACAACGCCGCGCAACGACGCCAGCATGCTGAGATCCAGCGCGTTGGTGACCTCGGCGTTCTCAGAGGATTCAAAGCTCAAAATAAACTTAGAAGCATTCAAGACCTTGATCGCTAAACGGCGACCAATTTTGATCTGGGTCGGATTCTGGGGGTCGAAGGCTGCATCCGTGCCCAGACGGCTCGAAGCCGCCCAGTAGCGAACCGCGTCGGAGCCGTGCTGTTCCAGCATGTCGGCAGGGGTCACAACGTTGCCCTTGGACTTTGACATCTTTTTGCGATCAGGATCCACGATGAAGCCGGAGAGGGCCGCGTGCTTCCACGGCATCTCGCCCAGTTCAAGCGTGGCGCGCAGCATGGTGGAAAAGAGCCACGTGCGAATGATGTCTTGGCCCTGGGGGCGAAGGTCAAAGGGCCACACGAGGGAGAAGAGTTCCTCATCGCGTTCCCAACCACCGGCCAGCTGAGGGGTTAGCGAGCTGGTCGCCCAAGTGTCCATCACGTCAAC
>JBLHYZ010000168.1:0-3003 GCA_047631115.1 Alpinimonas sp.
AACGATAGAGCCAGCTACGGGTGATCATTTTGGGGTTTCGCCACAGACGGTGATCTTTGTTCCCGGACAGTCAGACATCGGCAGTGAGGTTTTGGCGCGAGCGTCTATTACCGACTTCGACTCGGTGCTTGTCGTGAGGCAAGGAGCAATCCTGATCGAATCCCGGGCGGTGCTGGCCCTGGCCACAATTTTGCCGCGGAGGTACCGGGCGCTCGCTGCGGTAGCGAGAATCGTGCCGAAACGTGCGGCGGATGTGCTCTATCGCGCCATCGCCAAGCGCCGCATCAGAATCTGGGGTCGTGTCGAGGTGTGTGCCATCGACTCGCGGGTAGCGGCGGCAACCTACGGTCCCAGGGGGCTTCTCAGTAGCGATGATGCGCGGCGGCTTCTGGTCCTCGCCGGTGCGCTCAAAAACTAGCGAACGGGTGCATCAAGCAGTGAGCTAGAGGGTCGACTAGATCTCTCTCCTCAGGTTGCTGACCTACAATTTGAAATATGTTCAGTCTCCCCCGACTCGTTGTCATCGCAACAGTCACTGCGTGTGCCGTCATGGTTTCGGGAATTAGTGCCCTCGGCTACCAAAGCTATGCGGTGGTGCAAAGCGAAGCCAAGACAGCAATGCAGGAAGCTATTGTCACAGGTCACGAGGAGTTGGCCCTTTTTCTTCAGCAGCAGGGCAATCTGGCCCTCGCAATTGGCAATGCAGAACAGATTCTGAATGATTCAGAAGGTACAACCCTTGACGAGGTGGCTCGAGAAAAACTCGCCACGTTGATTGCGAACGCCCGAACAGCTTTGCGCCAACAGCAAGAAAGTGGCCGACAGTTTGCGAGCACCCTCGCTCGTGCCAAACAAAACCCGTCCGACGGTTTCGTGTGGCCTCCAGATGAACTAGCCGCTGCAAAGAGCCTTCGGGAGAGCCTGTCTGGCGATAACGAAGTTCTTGTGAAGGCCGTGCAAGCCCTCGGAACAAGCATGAGGGCGGTCAAGGTAGCGCAGGTGGTGTGGCAGACGGAGCAAGACCGGATTGCGGTGGTGGCGGCCGCGGCGGCCGAGGCAGAAGCTGCGGCAGCAGCGGAGAAAGCGGCCGCTGATGCTGCTGCCCGCATGGCAGCGCGTCGAACCATTGCGCCCATCAGCACGGTTACCGACAGTGGTGGCGCCACGGCGCCCAGTGCGCCCGCACCACCCGCGGCCCCCATCGCACCGGTGGAGGGCTTTGATATTGAAGGGTACGTCTTTGCACTCGCACCCAACTCCTTCATCAGCTGGGTCGATGGCCTCTGCGACGGGTACTACGTCTGTGGCCGCGCGTGGGTTGGTGGAGTGAAGTCAACACCCGTGAAGATTGAACTCGACCCGTCTCTGCGCGACATCTATGCGAACCGCGTGGGAATTTCGGTGCTGGTTCACGAGTCGGCGCATGCTCGGCAGTGGTCGTACTACGGAAGTGAGATCATCTCAGCGAACGAGGCCCTCACCGATCTGAGTGGCCCCCCTGCCGTGGAATACATGGCGGATTGTGCAACGATCGGCAAACTGGGATATTCAACCGGCACGTATACCTCCAGCTGCAGCGCCGATCAGTTAGACGCCGCTGCCCTTATCTGGTGAGTGTGGCTCTCCTTAGGAGAAGCTCATCGACATAACGGCCCACGCAAAGACAGATGCCGCGATAGCGCTGAGGACGATGAAAGCGTGCTCCCCCCGGGCATCAATAATCCCTCTCGCTGCCCGACGCTGTTCGGCCCAGTTCGTCGCGGCGAATGCGACGGCAAAGATGAGCATGACAATGGTGAGGATACGCACAGGCAAACCGGGACCATCACCAGCAATTGTTCCGGCGATTTCATAGAACGCAATGATGCCCCAGGGCACGATTCCTATTGCGGCACCGAAGCACAGTGGCAGCATCCGCGTGAACGTTGAGGAAGGTATTGCTTCCTGCAGAACGCTGAAAAGCGTCATGGTGCTGGTCGCGGCGTAGATCAGCACTAGTGAACCAATCTCGGTGACGCCATTGAGCTGGGCGACGAGAAAAACGGTGATAGAGGAGGTGAGTGAGAAAATAATCCAACGAGCACCGTGCCGGTTGCGGGCGAGTTTACGACCGTACTTCTCAAAAACCCCCCGCGATGCGAGCAGCACAAACGACGCGGCAACCAGTACCAGCAGCACCACAGCACCAGCGCGGATGTAGACCAGCAAAAGAACGTGTTGCTCGAACGTCACCAGCCCGAGAAGTGCCGACGAGGCGAAGGGAGCCTGGCCGAGAAGCCCTTGAAGCCAAAGAAGCGCGAGCGCTTGCGCAGCGAGAGCACCACCGACCCATCCCAGAAGAACGCGGAGGCGTTTGAGTGATGTCGAGTCGGCCATGATGGTCTACATCCTAAGGGCGGATGTTTTCTGGAGCGGGTGACGGGAATCGAACCCGCGCTATCAGCTTGGGAAGCTGAAGTTCTGCCACTGAACTACACCCGCGCGTGGCCTAAATAAGCCAACCCTTACCCTAGCAATGACGCGTGCCTTCGCCGACCAACGAGCGTCCTTGCAGCTTCGCTAGAATGAGCGCGTGCTGCTATCTGACCGCGACATTCGTGCCGAACTCGATGCCGGGCGCATTGGCCTTGAGCCCTATGCCCCCGAGATGATCCAACCGTCGAGCATTGACGTGCGCATCGACCGCTACTTTCGGCTGTTCGATAACCACAAGTATCCGTTCATCGATCCGGCTGAGGACCAGCCCGATCTCACGCGCCTTGTCGAGGTCGAGCCCGATCAGCCGTTTATCTTGCACCCTGGCGAATTCGTTCTTGGTGCCACCTATGAGCAGGTGACACTGCCAAATGACCTTGCTGCTCGACTTGAAGGTAAGAGCTCGTTGGGTCGCCTTGGACTGTTGACGCACTCGACCGCCGGTTTCATTGATCCAGGATTCAGCGGTCATGTGACGCTTGAACTCTCGAACATGGCGACATTGCCCATCAAGCTCTGGCCCGGCAT
>JBLHYZ010000169.1:0-3000 GCA_047631115.1 Alpinimonas sp.
GATGGTCACTGGCCACCAAGCTACGCCCAGCTAATTTCCGAGGTGCACGCGAGCGCAACAGGCGAGGACTACATCCTCACCGCTGCGGGGGGCCTTCCCGGTGAAGTGAATGTGAACTGGGCCAGTAAGGGGATTGCTTCGGTCGACACAGAATACGGATTCTCCTGTATGGGCTATGAAATCGCGGGAGCCTGGGGAGCGGCTTTTGCCCGCACATCGGGCCAGGTCTACGCGCTGGTGGGCGACGGATCTTTTCTCATGCTGAACTCGGACATCTACTCGTCCGTTTTATCAGGCAAAAAGTTCATCCTCCTTGTATGCGACAACGAGGGATATGCCGTCATCGAGCGCCTCCAGGTCGGCCAGGGCGGTGCGTCTTATAACAACATGCTGAGCGATTCTCGCGGCCCAGGGTCCTCTGCGCGAGTTGACTTCCATGCCCACGCTCAAGCCCTCGGAGCTCTCACGATTAGCGTTGAAGGCATGGCTGAGTTGCGCGAAGCTTTGACTGCGGCTCGAGCGGCTGATCGCACCACCGTGATTGTCACCAAGGTTAGGGCCAACGACTGGACCTTAGGCGGCGCCTTCTGGGAGGTCGGCGTGCCGTCGACCAGCAATCGTTCAGAGGTCGTAGATGCACGAGCGGCAATGGATCAGGGCCTCGTCGACCAGCGGCGAGGCATTTAGGAGATCCGAGTGTCCTTTGGGGAGGAAATTCAGCCGACCCAAAGGACATCTCGGACCCTAGTCGGCTTCTTTCTTTCCACCGAGCGCTCCCCCGATGCCCTTGAGGGCTTCGGTGAGTTCAGACGGAATAATCCACAGCTTGTTTGCGGTACCTTCGGCAATTTTGGGCAACACCTGCAGGTACTGGTAGGCCAGCAACAACTGGTCGGGCTCTCCGCGATGAATGGCCTCGAACACGGTGGAGATGGCCTGAGCCTCACCATCGGCACGCAGAACAGCAGCCTTGGCGTCACCTTCGGCCCGCAGAATGACTCCCTGACGGAATCCCTCAGCTTCAAGAATGGCGGCCTGCTTGGTTCCTTCGGCGGTCAAGATAACAGCACGACGCTCACGCTCGGCACGCATCTGCTTTTCCATTGAATCCTGAATGGATGCGGGTGGGTCAATCGCCTTCAGCTCCACACGGCCGACGCGAATTCCCCACTTACCGGTGGCCTCATCCAACACAACACGAAGCTTGCCGTTGATTTCATCGCGCGAGGTCAATGCCTGCTCGAGGTTCAGTCCACCCACGACGTTACGCAGTGTTGTCGTGGCCAGCTGCTCCACAGCGCCCAGGTAGTTGGCGATTTCGTAGGTGGCGGCCCGGGCATCAGTCACCTGAAAGAACACCACGGTGTCTATGGAGACAACCAGGTTATCTTCGGTAATCACGGGCTGGGGTGGGAACGAAACGACCTGCTCACGCATATCAATCAGTGGGCGAAGGCGGTCGATGAAGGGAACCAAAATGCGCAATCCTGGATCGAGGGTCTTCTGGTATGCGCCGAGGCGCTCGACGATTCCTGCCGAAGCTTGCGGAACAATACGGATGGATCGCGCCAGCACCACCAGCACGAAAATGACGACGACGATAACGATCACCGCTACGACTACCTGTCCGATTAAGGCGGTATTGATCATGGGGCTATCCTTTCTTCTGGAACAACGATTGCCGTTGCTCCTTCTATGTCAGCAATGACGACACGACTGCCGACACCAAGATTTTGCAGTTGAACGTCGGGGGAAAGCTTTGTGGTCCACGTGTCTCCGTTGGCAAACTTCGCTTGCCCTCCCTCAGCAGAGAGCTTCACCACCACGGTTCCGGCCAATCCGATAAGTGCCGCCATGTTGCTCTGAGTTGGGTCCGCGTTTCTTCGAAGTTTTTTAAGGAGCGGTGGTCGAAGTGTAAAGATCAAGAGGGCGCTGACCGCAGCTGCGATGAGAACTTGCACAAACCACGGCATTCCCACCAAGGAAGACAGAAGGCCGGCCACGCTGCCCACGCCAATCATCAAAAAAGTGAAGTCGAGTGTGAACATCTCAACGCTGAGGAAAACCAGAACGATGGCCAGCCATAACACCCAGCCATAAGAAACGAAAAAATCAATCACGCTACTTAACCTTTCTCTAGACGCCTACGCTCCCTCAACGCTAACAGGCTGCCCTGAACGCAAGCCCAGACTGGCACCACACACCTGCAATTCGCGTTGGCGCTTGCTGGCTACATAGCTCCGCTACAGTGCAACAACGTTGGATGAGCGCATCAAGCCAGCATATACAAGCCCCTTGGAGCATAACCATGACAACCAGCAGCCCAGCCTTAGCGAGACGAATGGGCCTGGGCGACGCCGTAGTGCTTGGCATGGGCTCCATGATGGGGGCTGGAATCTTCGCCTCATTCGCTCCGGCCGCGGCTGCCGCCGGAGCCGGTTTGTTGATCGGGCTGGCCATCGCCGCGATTGTTGCCTATTGCAATGCTCTGTCTTCCGCCCAGCTGGCCGCCCAGTACCCAACGTCAGGGGGCACCTACGTTTTTGGGCGCGAACGCCTCGGCGAGTGGCCAGGATTCTTAGCCGGCTGGGGCTTCGTGATTGGCAAGACCGCGAGTTGTGCCGCCATGGCACTTACCTTTGCCGCCTACGCCGCACCTGAAGGGTGGACAAAGCCCGTGGCGGTGGCGGTAACCGTCGTTCTCGCGGCCGTTAATTACTTTGGTATTTCCCGCACGGCCGGACTGACGCGAGTGATTGTGATTTTTGTCGTCATGGTTCTCGGCCTCGTCATCATCGCGGGCCTCAGCGTATCGACCACGGTCAACCCGCAACTAGGTGCTGGAATCTTTGAGGATGGCTGGTACGGAATCCTCCAGTCAGGCGGTCTCCTCTTCTTTGCGTTCGCCGGTTACGCTCGCATTGCCACCATGGGGGAAGAGGTCAAAAACCCCTCTCGAAATATTCCTCGGGCCATCGTGACCTCACTCGCCCTCACCCT